>JANJTY010000538.1 GCA_024710865.1 Lysobacteraceae bacterium
GACCCGCGCCTGCCGCTGCTGCTGGCGCCGGCGGTGGCGCAGGCGGCGATGGACTCGGGCGTGGCCACGCGCCCCATGGTGGACATGGATGCCTACCGCGAGCGCCTGTCGCAGTTCGTCTACCGCTCCGGCCTGGTGATGAAGCCGGTGTTCGAGCGTGCCCGCGCCGAGCGCAAGCGCGTGGTCTACGCCGAGGGCGAGGAAGAGACCGTGCTGCGCGCGGTGCAGACCGTGGTCGACGAGCGCCTGGCCTTCCCGGTACTGGTCGGGCGCCCCTCGGTGATCGAGATGCGCATCGCCAAGCTCGGCCTGCGCATCCGGCCGGGCGTCGATTTCGAGCTGACCAACATCGATGACGATCCGCGCTTCAACGAGTACTGGCAGCACTACCACAGCCTGACCGAGCGGCGCGGCGTGACCCCGGCGGCGGCCAAGCAGATCGTGCGCTCGCGCGCCACCGTGATCGCCGCCCTGATGGTCGAGCGTGGCGAGGCCGATGCGGTGATCTGCGGCCTGGTCGGGCGCTACCACAAGAAGCTTGGCTACCTGCGCAGCGTGTTCCCGCTCGATCCGGGCGTGACCAGCACGTACGCCATGACCGGCGTGATCAACGACAAGGGCGTGTGGTTCTTCGTCGACACCCACGTGCAGCCCGACCCCAGCGCCGAGCAGATCGCCGAGGCCGCCCTGATGGCGAGCTACCGGCTCAAGCTGTTCGGCATCGAGCCCAAGGTGGCCCTGCTCTCGCATTCGAACTTCGGCAGCCACGGCGACGCCAGCGCGCTGAAGATGCGACGGGTGCGCGAGATCCTGGCGCAGCGCATGCCGAAGCTGGAATGCGAGGGCGAGATGCAGGCCGACACCGCCTGGGACGAGACCCTGCGCGAGCGCATGTTCCCCAACAGCCTGCTGAAGGGACGCGCCAACCTGTTCGTCATGCCCAACCTGGATGCGGCCAACATCGCCTACAACCTGGTGCGGGTGATGACCGACGGCATCGCCATCGGTCCGATCCTGATGGGTGTGTCGCGTCCCGCGCACGTGCTCACGCCCGCCTCGACCGTGCGCCGGGTGGTGAACATGACCGCGCTGGCGGCGGTGGACGCGCAGATCCGGGCCGAACGCGAGCGTTGAGGTCGCCGCGAGGTGTCCGCCGCCCCGCGAGGCGAGGGCGGCGGGCGCCCGCAGCCTGGGCCGCTTCAGGCCGGCGCGCGCGGGGTCGCGGCCGTGCCCAGAAGCGCCGCGATGCGCGCGTCCTTCGCCCGCCACAGCGCGTTGATCCAGGCCTGGAAGCGCTCACGGAAGGCATCGTCGCCTTCGTAGTCGCCGCCGACCAGATCCTGTGGCACCGGCAGTTCCCGCACCAGCACGCGCACTTCGCGCAGGCGTCCGGACATGAAGTCGGCCAGGCTGGGGCGACCGTCCGGATAGACGATGTCCACGTCCAGCACCGACTGCAGCACGTCGCCCATCGCGCCCAGCACGAACGCCACGCCACCGGCCTTGGGCTTGAGCAGATGGGCGAACGGCGAGTCCTGGGAGGCGTGCTTGGCGAGCGTGAAGCGCGTGCCCTCGACGAAATTCATCACCGAGACCGGGATCGTCCTGAACTGCTCGCAGGCGCGGCGCGTGGCCGCCATGTCTTGCCCGCGCAGCTCGGGACGGCGTGCGATCTCCGCCTGCGAGTGGCGGCGCATGAAGGGAAAATCCAGCGCCCACCAGGCCAGCCCCAGCACCGGCACCCAGATGAGCTGACGCTTGAGGAAGAACTTGAGGAAGGGAATCCGACGGTTGAACACGTACTGCAGCACCGGGATGTCGACCCAGCTCTGATGGTTGGACAGCACCAGATACCACCCCGCATGGCGCAGGCCGTCGGTGCCTTCCACCCGGATCGGGGTCGCGGTGAAGCGGTCGATCCGCCGGCTGTGGACCGCGATCCAGCTCTCGGCCAGCCACACCAGCGCCCGCGAAAGCCGGACGCGGGCTGGCGCCCAGGGCAGCAGGGCCTTGACCAGGCACAGCGCAAGCAGCGGCAGCGCATGAAGCAGCGTATTCGACGCAATCGCGAGGAAGGCGAGCGGGATCGCCAGGAATCGAGGCAGATGTCTCAGCATGCGGGCGTGCGGTTCGGGGGCGGTCAGAGTTCGATGTGTTCTTCGCCGAGGTAACGGCCGAGTTCGTCGATGACCGCGCTCAGGCGTGGCGCCAGCTCCGGCGCGTAGAGCCGGGCACGGTCGATGTGCTCGACCCGGCCGAACACGGCCTGGCGCAGCTGCTCCTCGCTGCCGATGCGGCCGAGCAGATCCTGCAGCAGGCGCCCGAACTCGGTCGGCGTCGGATTCGCCGCGAGCCCGTCGAACACCGCGATCAGGGCTGCGAACAGGCCTTCGGCTTCGGGGCCCAGGCCGTAGTCGGAAGGACGGTAGTCGAGGAAGGCGGTCTGGGCATCGGTCCAGACCCGAAAGGCGAGCCGGGACAGCGAGTGGTAGAGCGGCTGCTCCGAGATCAGCACGAGCAACAGGTTGCGCCGATTGGCCAGCGCGCTGCCAGCCGGGCCGTTCCATTCGCCCGACTGGGCGAAATGGTAGAGCCGGATCTGGTCGGCGAAGGCGGCAGCCTGGAGCTGGTCCAGGATCAAAAGGCAGGGCTCGGCCTCGCTGAAGCCGCAGGCCTCCACCATCACCCGCTCGAAGCCCGACAGCGGCGCTTCCAGGGTTTCGCTGCTGCCGTCCTCCAGCGTCACCGTGACAGGCGCGGCGGGCGCTTCGGGCTGGCTGAAGTCGTGGTACAGCAGGTGCCGATAGTCCAGCGCATGTCCCACTGCGTTGGCGAAGGCGGTCTTGCGCCGCCCGGCCTGGCCGTCCACGTGCAGCACGCGCAGGTGTTCGTGCTCGGCCTCGAACAGACAACGCAGCGGGAAGTCGTAGTCGTCGTTCGATTCGAAGCCGAACTCGGCCAGCTTGCGGCGCAGGGACATGGGAATCGCCGTGGACGTCCAGCCCCCATTGTGGGGGCTGTCATGATCCCAACCCAAGACCCGCGACGATCATCAGCAACGCGGCTGAGGCCGTTCCCGCGCGCCGCCCGCCGAGTCGCTCCGCTGCAGGAGCGACTCCGGTCGCGACCCCGATCCCGGCCTCAGGCCGCCTGCGCCTGGACCTTGCGCGGGCCTTCCAGCAGGGCGGTGCGGACCTGGGCGACGACGAGGTCGATCTCGTCGCTGCCGATCTGGAAATGGGGGGTGAAGCGCAGCGAATTGGCGCCGCCGTGGATCACGCCCAGGCCGCGCTCGCGCATGAACTCCTCGGTCGAGCCATCGCCATAGCATTTGAACGTGGGCGAAAGTTCGCAGGAGAACAGCAGACCGGTGCCCTGCACCTTGGTGATCAGGCCGCCCAGCTCCGCCTTGAGCGCCTCCAGCTTGCGCACCGCCTCCACCCCGCGGCCGCGGATGTTGGCGCGCAGCTCGGGCGTGAGGCTCTCGAGCACAGCCACCGCCACGTCCATCGCGCGCTGGTTGGTGGTCATGGTGTTGCCGTACACGCCCTTGCGGTAGAGACCCGCTGCGCGCGCGTTCACCGCCAGCACCGAGAGCGGGTACTGGCCGGCGTTGAGCGCCTTGGAATAGGTTTCCATGTCCGGCGCCGGCAGGCCCTCGAAGCCGGGATAGTCGACGATGGACAGCACGCCGTGCGCGCGCAGCCCGGCCTGGATGGAATCGACCAGCAGCAGGGTGCCGTGCGCCTCGGTCAGCTCGCGCGCGGCGGCGTAGAACTCCGGCGTGACCTGGCGGCCCGGATCGCCCTCGCCCATGACCGGCTCGAGGAACATGGCCTCGATATACCAGCCGTTGGTTTCGGCATCGGCGAAGGCCTGGCGCAGCTGCTCGACCGAGTAGGGCTCGATCACGATCAGCTGATGCTCGTGGTGCTTGTGGCTGGCGAGGTACTTGGCGTAGGTCGGGCGGGTCGAGTCCGAGTACATCGCGGGCAGTTCGGTGCGCCCGTGGAAGGCGCCCTTGACCGCGATGCGCCTGACCTTGCGGCCGGCGTGGCGGCCGCCCGGGTCGGTGTGCAGGCGGGTGTTGATGTCGGCGATGCGGCCGGCGAGCGAGACCGACTCGGAGCCCGAATTCAGGCACAGGAAACGATCGAAGGGGCAGCCGCCGCGGCGGTGGCCGATCTCGCGCCGCAGGGCGCGGTCGAGGCGCAGGTGCGACAGGCTGGGCGTCATGATGTTGGCCATCACCTGCGGTCGCGCCATCGCGTCGAGCACCGCCTTCGGGGTGTGGCCGAAGCCGAGCATGCCGTAGCCGCCGTTGTCGTGGATCACGGCGCCCTTGAGCGTCACGATCCAGGGGCCGCGTGCGGCCAGCGCCACGTAGGGATTCACCGCGTCGTCGGCGTAGAAGTTGACGAAACCGGCCTGCACCTGAGCGATCTGCTCGGACTCGTCGGCGCGCAGCAGGTCCGCGAACTCGCCCGCCTTGAGCTGCTCGAACAGCGCGAACGCGGCCTCGACGACTTCGCCCACCTCGGGGTGGGCGGCGGCGAAGCGCAGGATGGTCGCGTCGTCCAGGCCGCGGCTGCGGATCGCGCCACCGTGCCGGCGCAGGACATTGAGTTTGTCGATCAGATTCATGGCGAGCCTCCGAGGCGGGAAACGAAAAATGCGCGGAGGCCGTCCGCGCATCGGGTTTCCCAAGGAAATTAGTAACTTGGCGAGATGGTACCACGACCAACCGAGCGCCGTCAGGCGCCCGCTGCGAAGCGCGGGCCGCAGCGTTGACAGCGCGGCCGCGTCGCGCGCAGTGTCGGACGGATCGCCGGCACCCTGCCGGTGGCGTTGGGGGAAGGACATGAAACGACTGTGGCTGGCGGCCGCGCTTTGCGTGGCCTGCGGGGCGGCCGGCGCCGCGCCGGTGTTGAGCTGCGAGGAGGTGGATGAAGTGGGCGAGGCCCTGACCGCGCTCGGCATCGCGCTGGAGGACGAGGGGCTGGAGGTCGGCGTCGGCAGCGACGTCGAGGGCGACCTGGCCGACATCACCCTGGGCCTGGCGCAGATCGCCGAAGCCGAGGGCGACCCCGACCTGGCGCGGGCTTCGATCGGCATGGCCGAGGCCTGGGACGACATGGACCAGGCGGCCTTCACCGACGCGCTGGCCGATGCCGTGGCCAAGCTCGCGGTGATCTCGGCCTCGGAATGCGAGTAGCCATGCGGGGACACGGCCGGGCCTCGCCGCTCCGGCCGCCGCGTGCGGCGTGATGGCCGTCGGGCGCGATCGGCGGGGGCGCGTGTCCTGGCAGGCGCTGGCCGGGTGCGCCGTGCTCGTCCTGCCCGGGCTTGCGCTCCTGCACGATGCGACCTGGCTCGCCCTGGGAGCGGTGGGACTGCTGATCGGCTTGCCGCTGGGCGCCTTGCCGATGCTCCTGTTCCTGGCGAGCTGCCTGGCTGCGGGCTCGTTCATCGCCTGGAAGATTGTGGGGCAGGGCGAACGCCTGCTCGCCCTGCTCGGCGTCGGAATGGCGTCCGCAGCGCGTCTGCGGCCTGCGGTGCACGCCGTGGCGTTGACGCTCGTGGGCCTGGGACTGTTCGGCGCGACCGTGCTGTGGCCGGATGCCACGGATGTGCCCGACCGACCACCGCTGTGCCAGACGGCCGATGCCGCGCGGGCGGCGATCGCCACGGGCTCCGCCCTCATGGGCCATGGACAGCGTCGCCCCATGCCTGAGTGTCGTGCCCTGATGCGACCGGACCTGGCCTTCCTGCTGCCGCCGTGGCTGGGAGTGGCGCTGGCCGCGAGCCTGCTTGCGGCGCGCGCGCGTCTGGAGCGGGAAGCGGCGGATGCGGCGCGCCGGCGTGACCGCGCGGCCTCCTCGGGCCGTGGGCCGACCGCACCCGACGTCCGCGATCCTGCACCACCGCTCGACCAGCCCGCTGAGCCTGGCTGACGCGTCGGCGTCCGGTCCGAGGCACCGTCCGGGCCATACCCGCCCGGACGGCGGGCGTCGTCAGCCGCTGCGTGGCGCCCTGGACTCCGCGCCGATGGACGCCCTGGGGTTCCGGGTGCGAGGCCGTCAAGTCCGTTGCGGCGGAGCGGCCATGGCCGTCTGACGGCGGAACTGACAAGCGTCACCTGCGCGCTCTGACGCATGCGACTGCCGCCTGCGCCGAGCAGTGTGGATCCTGCCGACGTCCGTCCCGGAGTCAGCGCATGACCGACCATCCCCCGTCCCTGCCGCCCCTCGCCGTCCTGTCCGGCGCGCACAAGCGCTATGGCGCGACCGTTGCGCTGCAGGCGCTGGATCTGGCCATCCATCCCGGCGAGGTGCTGGCCCTGCTCGGTCCGAACGGTGCCGGCAAGAGCACGGCGCTGGGCCTGCTGACCGGCCGTATCGGCGTCGACTCGGGTAAAGCCTCGCTTTTCGGGCGCGATCCGCGCGAGCCGGCGGCGCGGCGCGGCATCGGCGTGATGCTGCAGGAGGCGCAGCTGCCCGACACCCTCACTGTGGCCGAGCAGGTGCGCCTGTTCGCGAGCTACTACCCGGCCCCGCGCGCGGTCGATGAGACCCTCGCGCTGGCGGGACTCGGCGATCTCGCGCGGCGACGCTGCGGCCAGCTCTCGGGCGGGCAGCAGCTCCGCGTGCAGTTCGCCCTCGCCATCGTCGGACGGCCGCCGCTGCTGTTCGTCGCCGAACCCACCACCGGCCTCGACGTCGAGGCGCGCCGCGCCTTCTGGGCGGTGCTGCGCGGGCTGCGCGCGGCCGGCACGGCGATCGTGCTGACCACGCACTACCTGGAGGAGGCCGACGCGCTGGCCGACCGCATCGTGCTGCTCGGCGCCGGCCGGGTGCTGGCGGAAGGGAGTCCCGATGCGATCCGCGCGCGCGTCGCCGGCAAGCGTCTGCGCTGCCGCAGCGCCCTGCCGCTGGCGCAGCTGCGTGCCTTCCCGGACGTGGATTCGGCCGAAGCGGTGGGTGACCGCGTCGAGCTGCGCACGCGCGCGGCGGAAGCCCTGCTGCGTCGCCTGCTCGCGGCCGATCCCAACCTGTCCGACCTGGAGCTCGCGCCGCTCGGGCTTGAAGACGCTTTCCTCGCCATCACCGCGGACGACCGCCTGCAGGAGGACGCATGAACACGCACGTCATCGATCCCGCCATCGCACAGCCGGCCTTGCGTGCCCCCGGTCTGCTGCGCCTCTATGCGCTGGAGGCCTGGTACGAACTGCTCAAGTCGCTGCGCACGCCGATGTTCGCGATTCCCACCCTGGTCTTCCCGGCCG
>JANJTY010000564.1 GCA_024710865.1 Lysobacteraceae bacterium
ATCCCGGTCTTCGGCGTGGGCTGGGCCTGGTGGCTGCTGGACGAGCCGCTGACCTGGGCGATGGCCCTGGCCGCGGCCCTGATCCTTGTCAGCGTCGCCCTCAGTCAGCGCCGCTCGCCGTAGACTCCACGCCGGACTCTACGACCGGCGGTGCAGGGCATGAGCGAAACGCAGGACCCAAAGGCAGCGGCGGACGCGGAAACGCCCGGCCCGCGCATCGCGTTCGAGCGCTTGCGCGAGCGCACCGACGAACTGGAGCTGATCTTCTCCGGCCTGGTCGCCTTCGCCCTGCTGGCCCTGCCCTCGGTGCTGTTCGAGCGCTGGCTGCAATCCGAAGTGCATGTCGATGGCGGCGGCTGGATGGTCCTGATCATGGGCTTCCTGTTCGTAAGCGGCCTGAGCTATCTGCTTGGCACCCTGTTCGTACTGCACCTCGCCATCCGCGGCTACTGGGTCGGACTGATCGGCCTGCGCGCCAGCTTTCCGCGCGGCATCCGCTGGGACGACGTGTCCTCGATGGGGCCGATCGCGCGGGCCTTCTACCGCGAGCGCCTGCCGGACCTGATGCAGGCGATCGAGAACGCCGACCGCGCCGCCTCGGTGCTGTTCGCCCTGGCGACGCTGGCGGCCGTCATGCTGCTCTGGTCCGGCCTGCTGGCGGCGGCCATCGTCGGCCTCGGCACTGCGCTCGGCTGGCTGCTCGGCGATGTCGAGGGCATCGCGCTGTCGTTCTTCACCGGTGTCTACGCGCTCACCCTGCTGATGGCGCTGTCGATCTGGCTGCTCGATGCGGTGCTGGCGCGGCGCCACCCAGCGCTGCAGCAGCGGGGCTGGCTGCTGCGCACGGTCCGGTTCCTGCTGCAGGCTTTCGGCGCGATCTTCCCGCAGCGCATCCTGCAGCCGGTGCAGCTGACCCTGCAGAGCAACCTGTCCGCGCGCGTCTTCCATCCCTTCATCTTCGGCGTGATGGCGCTGGCGCCCATGCTGGGCGTTCTGCACCTGATGGCGGCCAGCGAGATCGCCCTGCTGCGCGGCTACATCGGGATCGAGGGCGAGGCGCTGAAACGGGGCCTGCGCAGCGCGCACTACGAGGACCAGCGCGGCCACCACGACCGCATGCTGCGCCTGCCGATGATTCCCTCCGACCGCATCCAGGAGGCCTGGCTGCGGGTGTTCCTGCCGCACCTGCCGCAGCGCGACAACCCACTGCTGCGCGAGCGCTGCGAAGCGCTTGATCCGGGCAGGGCCGATGCCGCGGCGGCAGCGCCCGACTGCGTGCGCGCGCTCTGGACCGCTTCGCTGGATGGCCAGCCGGTGGCGCTGGCCGCTTTCCTGCCGGCCGAACGCCGCGACCTCGGCCTGCGCGGCTTGCAGGGCTATGTGCCGATGCAGGGCCTGAGTGCGGGCCGGCACGATCTGCACCTGGTCTGGAATGCCGGCGGCGGCGAGGAAGGTCGCACCCGGGAGCGTGAGTTCCACATTCCGTTCTGGCTCTCGCCCGGGTTCGAACTGGCGCTGGAGCCCGCGAAGGCGCCCGAGGAATCGGCGCCGGTGGCTGCGGAGGCGGCGCCCGCGCCGGAACCTGCCGCTTCGCCCGCGCAGTAGGCGGGGCTCAGGCCTCGCGCAGCACCGCCCACTGCTCCTGCAGCTGGCCGAGCAGGGATTCCCAGTGACGCGGCTCGCCAAACCAGGGAAAGGCCTGCGGGAAGGCCGGGTCGTGCCAGCGCCGCGCGACCCAGGCGTTGAAATGCAGCAGGCGCAGTGCGCGCAGGGGTTCGACCAGGCGCCATTCGGACGGATCGAGGTCGCGGAAGGTCTCGTAGCCCTCGCTCAGCCACTCGCGCTGTTCGCGCTGATCGTCCTCGTCGCCCGACAGCAGCATCCAGAGGTCCTGCACCGCCGGACCGGTGAGGCAGTCGTCGAAGTCGACGAAATGCGGGCGTTCGTCGCGCCAGAGCAGGTTGCCGAGGTGGCAGTCGCCGTGCAGGCGCAGCGTCGCGAGCGGCCCGACCGCGGCGAAGGCGCGCTCGACCGCGTCGAGCAGCGCGCCGCCGACCCGGCGCAGGTTCTCGCGCAGCTCGGGCGGGATCCAGCGGCCGGCGAGCAGGCAGGCCAGCGGTTCGCGTCCGAAGGCCTCGATCGACAGCAGCGGCCGGTGCCGGAAGCGCCCGCGCGCGCCCACCGCGTGCAGGCGGGCCAGGTCCTGCCCGAGCCGGCGCAGCACGTCGCGGTCGCCGGCTTCGGGGGCGCGTCCGCCCTGCAGCGGGAACAGCGCAAAGCGATGGCCGCCATGCACGTGCAGGGTGCGGTCCGCGATCGACAGGGGCGCGACGACCGACAGCCCGGCTGCGGCCAGTTCCGCGCTGAAGGCGTGCTCCTCGCCGATGGCTGCATCGCTCCAGCGCCCGGGCCGGTAGAACTTGGCCACCAGCGGTGCGGCGTCCTCCAGGCCGATGCGGAACACCCGGTTCTCGTAGCTGTTCAGCGCCAGGATGCGGCCATCGCAGCGCAGGCCGAGCGATTCCACCGCGTCCAGCAGGCGCTCCGGGTCGAGGTCGGCGAAGGGCGTTTCGGTCGGGTGCACGGGTCGGATCCGGCGCGGCGGGCAGGGCAGGGTACGCGCTGCATGACCTCCGGCCCATGACTAGTGCGAAGTTCGCACTATGATTCATCCATGACTATGACGAACCATCGGATTGCGACCCGCGCCGCCCCCGCGCCCAGGAGTCTGCCGCCGCCATGACCGAAACCGATCCCCAGCTGCGCAAGTTCCAGAAGGAACTCTCCTCCGGCACCGTGGCCCTGGTGCTGCTGGCCGTGCTGGCGCAGGCCGAGGAGCCGCTCTACGGCTACCAGATCGCCAAGCGCCTCGAATCCGGCGGCGGCGCGCTGGGCGGCAAGCAGAGCGCGCTCTACCCGGTGCTGCGCAACCTGGCCGAGGCCGGCCTTGCCGACAGCTTCGTCGAACCCTCCATCAGCGGGCCGCCGCGGCGCTACTACCGCATCACCGATCCCGGCCGCGACGTGCTGGGCCACTGGGTGGGCAGCTGGACCGCCACCCGCGATTTCGTCGATTCCATCCTGCGCGGAGAGCACGCATGAGTACCCTGCCGACCACCATTGCCGAGTACCTGCGCCAGCTGCGTGCCGAGCTGCGCGACGCCGACCCGGCCCTGCTGCAGGACGCGCTCTACGACGCCGAGGAATACCTGCGCTCGGCCCTGGCCGAACAGCCGGAGCGGCCCGAGGCCGAAGTCCTGGCCGAGATCGCCTCCAGCTACGGCGCGCCGTCCGAGGTGGCCGACATCTACCGCAACACCGAGGTCACGGTGACGCGCGCCCTGCGTCCGCCGCGGCCGGCGCCGCAGGCCAACGCGCTCAAGGCCTTCTTCGGCGTAGCCTCGGATCCGCGCGCCTACGCCGGGCTGTTCTACATGCTGCTCAGCCTCGCCACCGGCGTCTTCTACTTTGGCTGGACCATGGCGGGGTTGAGCCTGTCGGTTGGCCTGTCGATCCTGATCATCGGCATTCCCTTCGTGATCCTCTTCTTCGGTTCGGTGCGTCTGCTTTCGCTGGTCGAGGGCCGATTGGTGGAAGTCATGCTGGGCGAGCGCATGCCCCGCCGGCCGCCCTACACCGATCGCAAGCAGCCGCTGATGGCGCGCATCGGCGCCATGTTCAGCGACCCGCGCACCTGGTCGACCCTGCTCTACCTGCTGCTGATGCTGCCGCTCGGCATCGTCTACTTCGTGTCCGCCGTGACCGGCCTGTCGCTGGGAACCGGACTGGTGGTCGGCGGCTTCGTGCACCTGTTCAGCGCCATGGGCGTGGTGATGGTGGACGACCTGCACTTCACCCTGCCGCGCGTGTTCGCGCCCTTCGTGATCGTGCTCGGCGTGGTCCTGCTCTTCCTCACCCTGCACCTGGCGCGCGGCGTGGCGCGCCTGCATGGCGCGCTGGCCAAGCACCTGCTGGTCAAGGTCGGCTGAGCGCCTTGGAGCGATGCGGTTCGCTGCGCTCACCACATCCTACGCGGCTGGGTGAGGACGCGGCGGGTATTCGACTCCGGCACTCCGTAGGATGCCGGTGAGCGCAGCGGACCGCATCGTTTCGCTGCGCCAGGGATGACCCGTCCGCCCCCCCCACCGGGACCTTCGTACAGCTTGCGCGGATCGCAGGCCGGCGCCAGCCTCGCTCGGGCAGGGGAACCGCTCGCGTGGAGGGACGCGATGAAATCGATGCTCAAGACCGGCAGCCTGCTGGCTGCCCTGCTGTGCGGCGCCGCGGCCCAGGCCGCCTGCCGCGATGCGGTGGTGCTGGTGCACGGCAACACCGGCAAACCGTCGGACTGGGACACCACCTACGTCGAGCTGCGCGCGCGCGGCTGGGCCGCGTCCGAGATCTTCCGCCCGAGCTGGGGCAACAAGACCTGCGCCGCCTGCAACGACCACAGCGGCAGCGAGGAAACGCCGGTGGTCAACGCGATGGTCGATGCGCTGGCGGCATCATGTACGGGCCGGATCGACGTCATCGGGCACTCGATGGGCGCGACCCTGGCGGCGCGCCAGATCGCGAAACACGGCCTGCGCGCGCAGGTCGATGCCTTCATCGGCATCGCCGGTGCCTTCCGCGGCCTGTGGACCTGCGGCACCTACCCGTGGAACGTCTACACCAGCACCTGCGGCTACTGGGGCCTGTCGGTCGGCAGCCCCTTCCTGAACGACCTCCAGGGCCGCCGCTTCGGTGACCGGGTGTACTCGATCAAGTCCTGGACCGACCAAGTGGTCTGCGCCACCGGCGTCTGCACCGTCGGCGGCGTGCACTCGTCCTCGATCTGGAACGAGAACGCCAGCTACACCTACGCCACCGGCCATTTCGGCCTGCTCACCGGCACCGCGACGCGCCAGGTCGATCTGCTCTGAACCAGAACGGGCCGCGGGGATACCTCCGATGCGTCGACCAAGGCGGGGACGCCGCGGTTCGTCGGCGTTCGGGCCACCCCCAAACCCGTTCGTGGTGAGGCGCGGAGGTCGAGGCGGCCGCGCAGCGGACGATCGAGACGGGAGCGATCGAACCGCCGGCGATGCCAGGTGGTTCGAGACGCCCTCTCGTTCGCGCTGCGCGCGCCTCGATGGCTCCTCACCACGAACGGGGTGGCGGGCGTGGTGGACTCACTGGCAGCGGGGAAAGCCGGGCGCCGCTGCGTCCGCGGTCGCGTTGACCCGTCGAGGGGACGGAGACGTCCCGGATCACAGCGAGGCATCCGCGCAGCGGAGGATCGGGATCGCGTCTCGAACCCAGCGGCGGAATGTGGTTCGAGACGCCCTCTCGTTCGCGCTGCGCGCGCCTCGATGGCTCCTCACCACGAACGGGGTGGCCGGCGTGGTGGACTCACCGGCAGCGGGGAAGGCAGGGCGCCGCTATGCCCGCGGTCGCGTTCGCTCATCGATGGGATGGGGAGGCGTCCCGGATCGCAGCGAGGCGTCCGCACAGCGAAGGATCGGGATCGCGTCTCGAACCGCCGGCCGCGGTGAGGCCGGACCTTCGAACAACGCGCCCGACGGGTTAGCATGCGTGCCGGGGAAAGCGCTGGTTCGTTTGATTCCACGCCAGGTATCCGAGTCCGTTCGTGGTGAGGAGCGATCGAGGCGTCCGCACAGCGGACGATCGAGATCGCGTCTCGAACCACCGGCGGTAGGTGGTTCGAGACGCCCTCTCGTTCGCGCGTCGTGCGCCTCGATGGCTCTTCACCACGAAGGGGTGGCGGGCGTGGTGGATTCATCGGCAGCGGGGAGAGCCGGGCGCGTCTGCGCCCGCGGTCGCGGTCACTCATCGAGGGGATGGAAACATGGCGGATCGTATCGAGGTGGTCAGCCAGCAGGGCTGGTTCAGCCGGATCGGGGGCGCGTTCAAGGGCATCTTGGTCGGCCTGCTGATGTTCTTCGCGGCGGTGCCGCTGCTGTTCTGGAACGAGGGCCGTGCGGTCCAGACCTACAAAAGCCTGAAGGAAGGCGCGGGTGCGGTGGTCTCGGCGCAGTCGGCGCCGCGCGACGCGGGCCTCGACGGGAAGCTCGTGCATCTGATCGGCGAGGCCACGGTCGATGCGCCGGTGCGCGATCCGGTCTTCGGCTTCGAGCAACGCGGCCTGCGTCTTGAGCGCACGGTCGAGATGTTCCAGTGGCAGGAGTCCTCCAGCACGCGCGAGGAGAAGAAGGTCGGAGGCGGCGTCGAGCGCATCACCACCTACAGCTACGACACCGGCTGGTCGGAGCGGCTGGAGGACTCCTCCGATTTCCACGAGCCCGCAGGGCACCAGAATCCCTCGTCCATGCCCTTCGAGAGCGAGCGCTTCGCCGCCTCTTCGGGGCGCCTGGGCGACTACCGTCTCGACAACGGCGTGCTGGGACAGGTCGGTGGCTGGCAGGATCTCGCAGTCGGGCCCGAGATACTGGCCGAAACGGTCCGCACCGGCTTCGTTTCGCAGGGCGGTTGGCTGGTGCGCGGCAGCGATCCGGCGCGGCCGGCGGTGGGCGACGTGCGCGTGCGCTTCCGCTTCGTGCCGGAGCAGACCATCAGCGTGATCGCGCGCCAGAGCGGCGACCGCCTGGAGGCCTA
>JANJTY010000511.1 GCA_024710865.1 Lysobacteraceae bacterium
GGGCGAAGCATACGGCGACTCGCGTGCCACCTCCAGCGGGGGCTTCGATATCGAACTGCCCGCCCAGGCCGCGCGCCCGCTCGGCCATGATGGACAGACCGAAGTGATGGGGCGCGGTTCTCTCGGGTGCATTCAGGCCGATGCCGTCGTCTTCGATGACGAGACGCACGCGGCCGTCTTCGCTGCGCTGCAGGAGCACACCGATATGCCGCGCACCGGCATGCCGCGTGGCGTTCGACAGGGCCTCGCGGATGATGTGCAGCACGTGGATTTCCTGGTTGGGCGTCAGTCGCGATTCGCCCAGACGTACCGACAGATCGATCGGCGTGCCGCTGCGTGCAGCGAACTCGCGCACCGTGTTGCGCAGGAGGCTGGCAAAATCGCCCTCGATGCGCAGGCGGAAAGTCGCCAGCAGCTCGCGCAACTGACGATAGGCCGCGCTGATGCCCTCCTTCAGCTCCTCCAGTACCGGAGGCGCCTCTTCCAGCGGTTTCGTGCCGCCCAGCGCCGCACCCAGCAGGCTGGCCTGGATCTTCATGAAGGACAGGGACTGGGCAAGCGAATCGTGCAGTTCGCGCGCGATCGTCGAGCGCTCCTCCTGCAGCGACAGCAAGCGCTCGCGCTCGCTCTGCCACGAGATGCCCAGCGCGATTCCCATGTGGCGCGACACGGCCTCCAGCAGCGATCGGTCCCACTCCTGCAGGCGGCGACCCCCCGGGAGCGCCAAGCGCAGCATGCCGTAGAGCCGCTCGGCATCGCGCAGCGGCACCAGCAGGACGTCCCGGTCCCCCTCGCGCCGATAGCTCCATGGCAGGTCCCGCCCCGCACAGCGCGCACAGGCGTCCGCCGACAGCGTGCGCTCGCGGCAGTCGCCCAGCGTCGTTGCCAGGACGCTCGCCTGACCGCCGTGCTTGGTCTCGACGCACACGAAACTGCCCTCCAGGGCCAGTGTGTTCTCGAGGTCGCGCAGGGTGCGCGCATAAGTGTCGCCATTGGTCGGGGCGTAGTACAGGCGCGAGATCACGTGGTACAGCAGCTCGAGTGCGCGATTGCTGCGCGTGAGATCGGCGGTCTTTTCCTCCACACGCCGTTCGAGCTCGCGATAGGCCGCCGACAACTCGCCGGCCATCGCATTGAACGCATCCCCGAGCTGTCCCAGCTCGTCGCGCCCGGGGTAGGCGCTGCGCGCGGAAAAATCACCGCGGGCGATGCGCCGTGCGCAACGGCGCAGCTCGGCCAGCGGCTGGAATACCCGCGCGCGCATCAAATACAGCGCCGCCAGCCCCACCGCCAGCAACACACCGAGGGCCGCAGCCAGCATCACGCGCAACTGCTCGATGCGCGATTCGGCGTCATGCTCCAGCACGGCAACCAGGGTATTGATCTGTTCCGCGAAGGCGTCGACCTCCTCCAGCACTACGGTGTAGTGGGCCGCCCCGCGCGGATCGTTCGCATCGGCCGGCGCAGGCGCCAGCAGGCGCGGGCGGACGCGGCTGTGCCAAGCTGCTTCCACGCCCCGGAAGACCGACGCGAACACCCCGCTCGGCTCGCGTGCGAGCACGTCGCGCAGCGCGGCATGCGTGAGCGCCGCATCGAAGTGGACGACTGCCGCCTCCACATTGCGCTGCCCCCCTTCCACGTCCAGGCTGCGGGCAACCGCCAATGCCCCGGCGCGATGGGCGAGGCGGCGCAGAGAACCGGCGACGTTGATCGCGCTTGCACTGCCCGCCACCGATTCGACCACCAGCACCGATGCCCCCATGCCTATTACGCTGATCAGCGTCACGACACAGAAGGCCAGCAGCAGCAGCAACAGCGTGGCCCGGCCGACCAGCCAGTCATGTGCGCGCGCAAACACGCCTCGGCTGCGCGACGCCTGCTGTGATGCCCTCGAATTCATGGGGATACCTCCTTATCTCCTGCCACCCCTTGCAATGCGGCACGGCCGAAAGGGTTTCATGGAAATCAGTCACTTGGCAATTACCACCACTACCTCCGAAGAGGTATATGCCGCGCGTGCCTGCCCACTATGCATACTGGATTCTCGCAGCGGCCGCAACTAGACTGCATCCATGCGCTCGATCGCAGCCACGGATTCAAGGAGTGAACACCATGCCGACCCCGCCCCTGCCCTCGATTGCCGATTCGCTGGCGAGCTTCGCCCCCTTCGCGGTCCTGGCGTCGCAGTCGCTGACGAGGCTCGCGCAGGGCGCGCGTGCGTTGCGCGCGGCACGCGGGGAAATGCTGCTGCATCGCGGCTCCGACCCGGGCGGCTGCTATGTTGTGATCGAAGGCGAGGTGAAACTGTTCCTCATCTCGAGCAACGGCGCCGAAAAAATCATCCGCATGGCCGGCCCCGGCGACAGCTTCTGTGAGGAAAGCGCCTTCGGCAGCTCTCCTCAGTCCCTGTCGGCGCAGGCCACGCGCGACAGCGTGGTCGTCTTCTTGCGCCGCGAAGCCGTGCAGGCGGCCATGCTGGCGCAGCCGGAATTCGCGCTGGGCCTGACGACGCGGCTCGCCGCACGCATCAACGAACTGGTCGAGGGGATGGAGCAGTGCATCCAGCGCAGCAGCACGCAACGCGTCGCGCACTACCTCGTGCAGCACGCCGATCAGGATGCGAAGTGCACCGAAGTGCGCCTTACCTGTGACAAGCAGACCATCGCATCGCAGCTGAACCTCACGCCGGAGACCTTCTCCCGCGTCCTCAATCGTCTCACCCGCGACGGCTTCATCCTGCCACGAGGACGGCGCTCCATCATGCTCACGGATCTGCCGCGCCTGGCGCGCTTCGCCGCCTGACGCGGGTCTGCCCGCAGCGATTCAGGCCGGCGGCAGGGCTGCGCGTCCGGCCTCCGACGCCATCCAGCGCACCAGGATGCGGTAGATATCCAGATCGAAGCGGCGCGGCGGCGGCGGCGCATGCAGCGCCTCGATCTCCGTCTCGCTGTCGGCACTGCCGAGATGGCACCAGTGATCGAGCAGGTGCCAGGTGCAGGCCTCGGTATGATGCGAGCGCTCGACCACCACCACCGCCCCCTCCCACGGCCACGCCCGCAGATGCACGCTGCCCAGCGCCCCGAGCAGCCGCTCGTCGTGTTCGGACGGGGACTCCCGACGCACGCAGACCCCGGCGCAGTGGCC
>JANJTY010000636.1 GCA_024710865.1 Lysobacteraceae bacterium
AGGTACAGCCGGCGCGAGAGCGGGTAGTCCTCGACCGCCACCTGCATCGGCTCTGGCGCGACGGGCTCGCCGCCCGCGGCCACCGCGAGCGCCCGCACGCCGTGCACGCCCGAGAGCCCAACGAAGCCGATGGCGTACGGATCGGACGCCACGGCGGCAGCGAGCTGCTCGGTGCTCTCGTAGCGCAGGGCGGACGCGTGCAGGTCGGCCTCGCCCAGGACCAGGGCCTTGAAGCTGTCGAAGGTTCCGGAACGGGCGTCACGCGCATGCAGCGCGATGCCGGCTCGGGCACCGCCAAGCGCGGACCAGTCGCGAACGCGCCCGGAGAAGATGTCGCGCACCTGTGCGACATCCAGCGCGCGCAGTGGGTTGTCCGGGTGCACGATGATGGCCAGCGCGTCGAGCGCCAGAACGATCTCGCTTGCCGGCGCGGCCAGATCGCCAAGCGGACGCGCCAGCGCGAGTTCCTTGGGACTGGCCGGACGAGAGGTCATGCCGATGTCGGCCGCGCCGGCCACCAGTCCGGCGAATGCAGTGCCGGAACCGTGCGCCTTCACTTCGAACCGGAATCGCTCCGCGCCTCGCCGCGCGATCACGTCGACCTCCTCGAACGCGCGCGGACTGCGTTCCACCACGTCGCTGCCGCGCGCGTTCAGCCAGGACTCGGCCAGGCGCAGGGCGAGGCGTTCACCGATCGTGTTGGAACCATGGAGACGCAGTTCGTTCGTTGCGCCGGCCAGTGACGGGCAGCCGCCAAGGACGAGCAACAGGGCGAGCAGGAGTCGTGCGGGCATCGGACCGGGGGCGGCGGACATGGGCCGCAGCAGTGTTGCCGGTGCACATGACCGCTCCGATGCAGTTCTGTTTCAGCTGCGTTTTGTCCCAGCCGGCCGCGAACCGGTCGGTCAGCCGCGCGCGACCGGTCGCGAGGCGTCGTTGATCCACTCGCTCCAGGAGCCCGCGTAGACGCGCGCGCCATGCAGGCCGGCGTGTTCCATGGCCAGCAGGTTCTGGCAGGCGGTGACGCCCGAGCCGCACATCAGGATGGTGTCGGCCGGCGCGTGACGTCCGAGCAGGACGCCGAACTCCTCGGCCAGTTGCGCGGCGGGCTTGAAGCGCCCGGCGATGATGTTCTCCGCATGCGGCCGGTTGACCGCACCCGGGATGTGGCCGGCGACGCGATCGAAGGGCTCGACCTCGCCGCGGAAGCGTTCGCGCGCGCGCGCGTCGACCAGCGCGCCGTTGGCCGTGGCCATGCGGGCGGCGACCACCGCGGTCGAGGCGATCTGGCGCACGTCGAAGCGACCCCGGTAGTTGCCCGGCGCCGGCCGCGGCACGGCCGTCGACAGCGGCAGTCCGGCCGCAGCCCAGGCCGCGATGCCGCCATCCAGCACGGCCACGCGGGCGTGGCCCATCAGGCGCAGCATCCACCAGAGGCGCGCGGCCAGGGCTCCGTCGCCGGCGTCATAGGCGACCACCTGATGCGACGGCGTGATGCCCCAGGACGCCAGGGTGCGGCAGAACGCGTCGTGCGTCGGCAGTGGATGGCGCCCCATGTTCGGGCGCGACAGATCGGACAGGTCGCGGTCGAGGTGGGCATAGACCGCGCCGAGGATGTGACCGGCGGCATAGGCGCGGGCGCCGGCGCCGGGGTCGCGCAGGTCGAAGCGGCAGTCCACCACGACCAGGTCGGGGCTGCCCAGCTGCGCGTTGAGCGGGTCGACGCCGACCAGAGTCTTCCAATCCATTCAGTCCGTCTCCCCGATACGGCGCGCAAGGTCGAGCAGGATCGCAGCGGTCGCACCCCAGATGGTGTGCGCGCCATAGCGGAACTGCACATAGGCACGTCGCCGGCCGCGGTAGTCCAGTTCGCGCCGCTCGAGGTTGCGCGGATCGCGCAGGAAGCGCAGCGGAACCTCGAAGGCCTCGGCCACCTCGCCCGGCTGAAGCGCCGCATGGTAGCCCGGCTGCAGGGCCGCGACCAGCGGGGTGACGCGGAAGCCGCTGATGGTGTCGTAGCGGTCCAGCCAGCCGAGCGGACGCAGCCAGTCAGGCTCCAGCCCGACTTCCTCGCGCGCCTCGCGCAGGGCGGTGGCGAGCGGGCCGCGATCGTCGAGATCGGCGCGTCCGCCAGGGAAGCTGACCTGCCCGGCGTGCTGGCTGAGACGCTCGTCGCGCCGCGTCAGCAGCACGTGCGCGTCGTCCGCGCGCGGCACCAGGGCGACCAGCACGGCGGCGGGCGTACGGCGCTGCTCCGGCGGCAGCAGATCGGCCAGTTCATCGAGGTTGGCTGGCGGCTGGCGCGGCGGCAGGTGCAGCGGGTGCAGACGGGGCGCGAGCTGTCCGAGCAGGCGGGCCGATGGCGCCTCGCTCACGTGCGACGGGCCTCGCGCTCGGGCAGCACGGTCAGCATGAGGTGCAGTCGCTCGGCATCACCGAGCTGGGACCAGGCGGCGATCTCCGCCGAGCTGCGATGACAGCCACGACACAGTCCGTCGGGATCGAGTTCGCACACGCCGATGCAGGGCGTCAGGATGGCCTTGTTGGAGAACATCGGCGTACGGAAGGGCGGGGCGGCACCAGCCGCCCCGCCAGGTTGCGGGCTTACTTCACTTCCACCAGGCGAACGTCGAACACCACGGCCTGGTTCGGGCCGATCGGCGAGCGCGGACCGCCGCCATAGGCCTTCTCCGGCGGCAGGTAGACCTCCCAACGCGAGCCCGAGCTCATCAGCGGGAGGATCTCCTTGAGGCCCTCGATCGGCGCGTCGGCGACGCGCATGGTGACGGGCTGGTTGCCGGTGTAGGTGCTGGCAAATTCCTGGCCGCTGGCGAGCGAACCGCGGAAATGGATCGACACTTCGCTGTTGGTGCTGGGCCTGGCGCCCGAACCGGCGTCGATCACCTTGTACTGAACACCGCTGGGCAGAACCGTCACGCCCTGCTTGGAGCGGTTTTGCGCCAGGAAACTGTCGCTGGCGGCCTTGTTCTCGGCCGCAACGCGGTCGAACTCGGCCTTGGCCTGCGCCATCAGCTGTTCCTGCATCTGTCCAAGCGCCTGACGCATATCGGCCTCGGCCACGCTCGGATCGCGCTTGGCGTAGCCGTCCTGGATGGCGCGGATCACCGTGGCAAGGTCGATGTCGAGCTGCTTCTCGTTGAAGTCGCGGCCGATTTCGTAGCCCACCGCGTAGCTCAGCTTGCCCTTGTCGGACGCAACGTCCTGGGCGGCAGCGACACCCATGCTCAGGGTCGCAAACGACGCGACCATCCAGCGCACCATCATGGAAACCTCCTGGGAAAAACCACTATGGCCGGCTGTACACCGGCGCTCGAAAAGCGCACAAGCATACCCACGCCCGCTCTGAATCGCCACTGAGCCCGCGCCACCGTGTCCCGGACCTTCGCCACGGCTACACTGCGCGCCCCGCGAACGGAGACCCCCATGAGCGATGCCCTTCTGCTGATCGAAGACCGCGGCGCGGTGCGCCAGATCGCCCTCAACCGTCCCGACAAGCTCAACGCGCTGAACCGGGCCGCCCTCGAAGCCCTGCTGTCCGCCTTCGACGCCGCCGCCGCGGACGACGCGGTGCGCGCGGTCGTGCTGCGCGGCATGGGCGAGAAGGCCTTCGTCGCCGGCGCCGACATCGGCGAGCTGACGGCGCTCAGCCCGGTCCAGGCACTCGCCTTTTCCCGCCTCGGTCAGCAGCTCATGTTGCGCATCGAACACCTGGGCAAACCCGTCATCGCCTTGCTGCAGGGATTCGCCCTGGGCGGCGGCCTGGAGCTGGCCATGGCCTGCCACCTGCGCATCGCCGGCGAGAAGGCGAAACTGGGCCTGCCCGAGATCAAGCTCGGCCTGCTGCCCGGTTTCGGCGGCACCCAGCGCCTGCTGCGCCTGGTCGGGCGCGCCGCCGCGCTCGAACTCACCCTGGGCGGCGAGCCGATCGATGCGACGCGCGCCGAGCGCCTCGGCCTGGTCAACCGCGTGGTCGCGCGGGATGCGCTGGAGGGCGAGGTCTCCGCCCTCGCGCAGCGCCTCGCGAACGCCGCGCCGCACGCGCTGCGGGCGATCCTGCACAGCATCATCGTGGGCGGCGAATGCGGCCTGCAGCAGGGCCTGGACTACGAGAGCCAGGCCTTCGCGGTGTGCTTCTCGACCGAGGACATGCGCGAGGGCACGCGCGCCTTCCTCGAACGCCGCCCGCCTCAGTTCTCGGGGCGATAACGCTTCTCGCCTGCCCGCACCGCCACGTCCAGCCGGTTCTCCGGCGGCGGCAGCGGGCAGGTCGAGTACTCGGTGAAGGCGCAGGGCGGGTTGTAGGCGAGGTTGAAGTCGACCACGGTGCGCCCATCCACGGCCGGATCGGCGTAGAGCATGCGCCCTGCGCCGTAGGTCTCGGCGGCGTTGCTGCGATCGGCGAACACGAAGAACAGGCGCCCATCGCCCTCGTCCAGCGCCTCGAGGCTGTAGCGCTTGCCGCCGTGGGCAAAGCGAACCGTGCCCGGATTCGGGGTCTCGGTGGTCTGGCCGGTCACGTCGACGATCGGCAGGGTGCGCGGCGGCTGGTGCGGCACGAACTCGGCCTGCACCCGCCAGCCCGGATCGGTGTCGTAGCGCTCGATGCCGGCAAAACCCGTGCGCGTCGGCGCCTGGGCGTCGCGCACGCGCAGGGCGAAGCGCTCACCGCGTTCGATCACCTGCACGCTGGCCTCGCCGTCGTTGAACCTGAGCCGCGCCGGCACGCCATCGGCACCGGGCTCGTGCCAGGCGCCGCTGCCCTCGACCGGCTCGATCCGAACCTCGCCATCCTGCAGCTGCACCGTGGCGAGGTGGTCGGGGCCGGTGGCCAGCACGATGTCGTTGTCCGGCGCCCGACCGACCCGCTGCAGGCCGGGCTGGAGCCAGTGCAATCCAACCAGCGAGAGCCAGCCGTCGGGCCGGGTCAGGCGCTCGATGCGCTGCGCGTGCTTGCCTTCGATCTCGGCGCGGTAGATCGCCAGCTCTTCCTCGCTCATGGGCGGCGTGGTGTCCTCGCCGGGCGAACAGGCCGCCAGCAGGATCGCGGCGGCGGTCGAGAGCAGGGTGGTTCGGGTTGCAGACATCTAGCGTCCTCGCAGGAAAAGCCGGTCGAGCTCCGCGCGCGTGAGCTGGACCCAGGTGGGGCGGCCATGGTTGCACTGGCCGGAACGTTCAGTGGCTTCCATGTCGCGCAGCAGGGCGTTCATCTCCGGCACGGTGAGGCGACGGTTGGCGCGCACCGAGGCATGGCAGGCCATGGTGGAAAGCAGTCCGTTGCGCTCGGCCTCGACGCGCTGGCTGCTGCCGTGCTCCATCAGGTCGGCCAGCACGTCGAGGGCGAGGCGACGCGGATCGACGCCGGCAAGAATGGCAGGCACGGCGCGCAGGCTGAGCGCGGCCGGACCGCTGCGGGTCAGTTCGAATCCGAGCGCCTGCAGCGCCGCGGCGTGCTGCTCGGCGGCATCGGCCTCGCGCTCGCTCACCGCCAGCACCATCGGCACCAGCAGCGGCTGGCTGCGGATGCCCTCGCCGTCCTGCGCCGCTTTCAGGCGTTCGTAGGTGATGCGCTCGTGCGCGGCGTGCATGTCGACCAGGATCAGGCCCTGCGCGTTCTCGGCCAGGATGAAGATGCCGTGCAGCTGGGCCAGGGCGTAGCCCAGCGGCGGGGCTTCACCCGCGTCGGCTTCGCGTTCGGTGGGTGCGCTTGCCGTGGCCCACTCCGGCTGGGCGTGCGCCTCGCTGCCCGCCGGCAGCGGCTGCGTCGGCGCAGGCCCATACAGCGCGGCATACGCCGCGGCCTGTTCGCGCAGAGGCAGACTCAGACCGCCCTGCGCCGGAGGCGCGACCCAGCCGACGCGCGCCAGGCCGGGCCATGGCGCGGCGGGCTGCGAGGCGATGCTGCCGGCGCGGGTGCCGGCCAGGGCCTCGTGCAGGCTCCGATACACGAAGTCGTGCACCAGCCGGCCTTCCCGGAAGCGCACCTCGTGCTTGGCCGGATGCACGTTCACGTCGACCCGGCGCGGGTCGATGTCGAGGAACAGCACGAAGGTCGGATGCCGGCCGTGGAACAGCACGTCGCCATAGGCCTGGCGCACCGCATGCGCGACCAGGCGGTCGCGCACGATGCGGCCGTTCACGTAGAAGTACTGCTGGTCGGCGCTGCCGCGCGCGGCCGTGGGCAGACCGATCCAGCCCGACAGGCGCAGGCCGGCGGCCTCCACGTCGATGCGCAGGCTGGCCTCGGCGAACTCGGCGCCGAGGGCCTGGGCGAGGCGCTCGCGCAGGCCGGCCTCGCCCTCACCCGCGCGGTAGTGGCGCAGGCTGCGGCCGTTGTGCGCGATGCGCAGCTCGACCTCGGGTCGGGCCAGCGCGAGCGAGCGTAGCCATTCCTCGATATGGCCGAGCTCGGTGCGCTCGGCGCGCAGGAAGCGGCGCCGCGCCGGCACGTTGAAGAACAGTTCGCGCACCTCGACCGTGGTGCCGGGCGGATGCGGATGCGGGGCGACCGGTTCGGCCTTGCCGCCGTCGATCGCGAGCACCGCGCCATGCGCCGCATCGGCCTGGCGCGAGACCACGCGGAAGCGGCTGACCGACGCGATCGACGGCAGGGCCTCGCCGCGGAAGCCGAGGCTCAGCACCTGCTCCAGGTCTTCCAGCGAGGCGATCTTGCTGGTGGCGTGGCGCGAGGCCGCGAGCGGCAGTTCGTCGGCCGCGATGCCGCCGCCGTCGTCGCGCACCCGGATCAGGCGCGCCCCACCCTCCTCCAGCTCGATCTCCAGCCGTCGCGCGCCGGCATCGAGCGCGTTCTCGACCAGCTCCTTGACCACCGAGGAGGGGCGCTCGATGACTTCACCCGCCGCAATCTGGTTGATCAGGGTTTCGGGCAGCGGACGGATCGGCACGGCGCAGGCGGAAGCGTGGGGGCGACGATCATAGCAACCGCGCAGCGCGCGCCGCGCCGGTTGCGTAGGAGGGGCTTCAGCCCCGACCCTGCGCCGGTTTCATCGATCCGCCTGGTCGCGGCCGAAGCCGCTCCTCCACGCAGTCCCTCAGCGCGCCTCAGCGCGGTGCCGCCGCGGCCACGGTGGCGCTGCCGCCCGCGGCGACCTGCGGGATGCGCAGCTTGTCGCCGACCTTGACCACGTCGCCCTTCAGCGACGGATTGGCGCCGCGCAGCTGGGCCAGGCTGACGCCATGCCGGACCGCGATGGCCGACAGGGTCTCACCGCGCATGACGACATGCTGGCTGGGCCGGCGCGAGGTCGCGTTGGCCGCGATCCAGGTGCCCGGCGGCGGCTGCGCGTAGAAGTAATCGCGCACGCCGTCCAGGATCGCCGCGGACAGCGCGCGACGGTACTTGGGATCGCCCAGCTTGCGCTCTTCCTCGGGGTTGCTGATGAAGGCGGTCTCGACCAGCATCGAGGGCACGTCGGGCGAACGCAGCACGACGAAGTTGGCGCGCTCGACCTGCGGCTTGTGGGTCTTGCCGACGCGCTTGAGCGCGGCCAGCACGTTGTTCGCGACGTCGTCCGAGGCCTTCAGCGTGGCGCTCTGGGACAGGTCCAGCAGCACCGCGGCCAAGGTGCCGTCCTTGTCGTCGAGCGACACGCCGCCGACCAGGTCGGAGGCATTCTCGCGGTCGGCCAGCCAGCGCGCGGCCTCGCTCGACGCACCGCGCTGCGAGAGCACGAAGACCGAGGCGCCGGCCGCGGTCGGCTTGTGGAAGGCGTCGGCGTGGATCGAGATGAAGAGGTCGGCCTTGGCCTCGCGCGCCTTGCGGTGGCGCTGCGGCAGGGCGATGAAGTAGTCGCCGTCGCGGATCAGCACGGCGCGCATGCCGGGCTCGGCGTCGATCAGCTCGGCCAGCTGCCGCGCCACTGCCAGGGTGATGTTTTTCTCGCGCGTGCCCTTGGGCCCGAGCGCGCCCGGATCCTCGCCACCGTGGCCGGCGTCGATGGCGATGACGAGTTCGCGCTGGTCGGACGGCACCGCCTGCTCGACCGTACGCACCACCGGCTCCGCGCGAACCGTATCCGCGGCGGGCTGCAGGTCCACCACCAGACGATGCCCCATGCCTTCGGCCGGCGGCAGGAGGAAGCTCTTTGGCCGAACCTTTCCCGCCAGATCGAACACCACGCGCAGGTCGTCACCCTGGCTGCCGGTGCGCACGCCCTGCAGCAGGCCGCGGGTCTCGCCGGGCGCAAATCCGCTGGCGAGGGAGGCGCCCTTGAGATCGAGAACGAGACGGTCGGGGTTCTCCAGCGCGAAAACCTTGTAGTCGAGCGGGCCCGAGACGTCGAACACGGCGCGGGTCGCATCCGGCCCGTCCCACACGCGAAGCGCCTCCACGCGCGAGCTGGCGGCGTGGGCCAGACCCGCGATCAGCAGGGCGGAAAGACCAGCGACGAAGGACGGAAGGCGGCGCATAGCGCGGATTGAAGCCCATTCGCCGCCGATTGGCAAGCATTTTTCCTTTCCGATCCGCCACCTGCAGCGATTAGTTCAGGTAAAACCGAGCTGCTGGCCGCTGCCGGCGCTCAGCGCGAAGCAAAGCCCTCGCAGGTCTCGGGCCCGCAGGATTCAACGTCCACGCGCTCGACCCGCGCCAGCGGCGGGCCGCGCTGCAGCCAGCGCTGCAGCGCGTCGAGCGCGGCCGGCTCGCCCTGCGCCAGCACCTCGACCCGGCCATCGAGCAGGTTGCGTGCGTAGCCCGACAACCCGAGCGCGAGCGCCTGCTCGCGCGTTCCGGCGCGAAACCACACGCCCTGCACCCGGCCGGAGATCCAGAAGCGGCGGGCCTGGCGCGCGCTCATCCCGACGTGGCCGCGGCCTCGATGGCGCGGGTGAGATCGGCGGAGGTCACCGGCCCGAGGAACTTCTCCGCCACGCGACCATCGGGCGCGATCAGCCAGGTCATGGGCAGGCCGCGCGGCGTGTCGAAATCGGCCGGCGGCGCGTACACGTCCACGATGGCGATGGGATAGCTGGCCGGGTGCTTCTGCAGGAAGGCCCGCATGTCCTCGACCGCGATCTCCTCGTAGGCCAGACCGATCACCTCGACGTCCTCGCGCGCGTCGTGCAGGGCGGAAAGATCGGGGATTTCCTTGAGGCAGGGCTTGCACCAGGTCGCCCAGAAGTTCACCACCACCCAGCGCCCACGCTGCGCGGCGATGTCCCAGGCCGAACCATCGAGCAGGGTGACGGCGAGTGCCGGGCGCTGCACGGCCGCATCGTCGGCGGCGGGGCCTTGTTCCTGCGGCGAAGGCGGGGACGGCGCGGCCGAGCCGGCCTCGGGTGCCGCGCCTTGGGTGCAGGCCACGAGCGGAAGGCAAAAAGCGAGCAGCAATGCGTCGAGACGAAGTTTCATCGGGTTCGGACTTCAGCGTGGCGGGAGCGGCGCAGGCTGCGCCAGGACATCGGAAAGGGTAAGCGAAAGCGCGTCCTCCAGCGGCAGCCGCAGCCGCTCCAGCGCCGCGAGCGCCTGGCGCCCGAGTCGGTCGCTGGCGCCCGGCAGGGCCACCGCGGCATCGATCGGCAGGCGCAGGTGGCAGTGTTCGTAGAGTTCGCGCAGGGTGATGTCCTGCGGACGCCGGCTCAGCAACCAGCCGCCCTCCTCGGCCCTCTGCACCGCGCGAATCGCGCTGAGGTCGGCCAGGAGGCGCTGCAGCAAGTCATCGCTCAGGCAGGGTTCGAGGGCTTCGATCTGCGCCGTCTGCAGGGCGATTCCGGCGTCGCGCGCCGTTTCCAGCCGCGCCAGCAAGCGCAGCAGGCCATAAAGCTCGTAACCCGGCGGCAGGCGCAGCGCGCGCGGTTGGAAACGGAACGCACTGAGCGAGGCCGCGACCGAGGCGCCGAGCAGGATCACCACCCAGCTCAGGTAGACCCAGATCAGGAAGATCGGCACCACCGCGAGCGCGCCGAAGATCTGCGCATAGGACGGCACCTGGCGCAGGTAGATGGCGAAGCCGAACTTGGCCAGCTCGAACAGCACGGTGGCGAGCACGCCGCCGACCAGGGCATGGCGCCAGGCGATGCGCCGGTTCGGGATGATCAGGTAGGCCAGGGTGAAACCGACCAGCTCGATGAGCACCGGCGCCAGGCGCAGCAGGCGTTCGCTCAGGCCCGGATCGCGCGCCGCATCCGACAGCAGGGGCAGGGACAGCAGGTAGGACCAGATCGCGAGTCCACCGAGCGCCATCAGCGGCCCCAGGGTGAGCGCGGTCCAGTACACCAGGAAGCGCGCCAGGCGCGGGCGCGGCGTGGCCACGCGCCAGATGCGGTTGAAGGTGTCCTCCACCGCCGCCAGCATCAGCAACGCGGTGGCGAGCAGGGCCAGCGCGCCGATGCCGGTCAGGCCACGCGCACCGGCGGCGAACTCGCGCAGGTACTGCTCGACCACGCGCGCCGCCTCGGGCACGAAGTTGGAGAACACGAAGCCGATGAGCTGGTCGAGCCAGGTCTGGAAGGCTGGAAAGGCGGCGACGATGCCGAAGATCGCCGCAGTCAGGGGCACCAGCGCGAACACGGTGGTGTAGGCCATGGCGCCGGCCGACTCGAAGCAGCGATCGTCGCGGAAGCGGCGCCAGAGGAATCGGCCGAACGCGCTCAGGCGTTCACGGTCGACGCTCGAAGCGGCGTCACGCAGGGCATCGATCCAACTCATGCGGCAAGGCTGCTCCATCGAACCATGCGCGCATGCTACGCGGAGCGGGCGCCGGCTTGCGCATTCCTGCGCTCCACGCGCGCGTCTCGGCCAGCGTGCTACCGTCCGCCGCCATGAGCGATATCCTGATCCTGTACTACAGCCGCGGCGGTTCGGTCGCGGCGCTGGCGCGCCAGATCGCGCGTGGCGTCGAGGAGGTTCCAGGCATGCAGGCGCGCCTGCGCAGCGTGCCGCCGGTGGCCCCCGTGACCGCGGTGGCCGCGCCGCCGGAGCCCGACGAGGGCGCGCCCTACGTGGAACGATCCGACCTCGCGTCCTGCGCCGGCCTAGTGCTGGGCAGCCCGACCCGCTTCGGCAACATGGCCGCGCCGCTCAAGCACTTCATCGATGGCCTCGGGGCCGAGTGGGCCTCGGGCACCCTGGTGGGCAAGCCGGCCGCCGTCTTCACCTCGACCGCGACCCAGCACGGCGGACAGGAGTCCACCCTGCTCTCGATGCTGCTGCCCCTGCTGCACCACGGCATGCTAGTGCTGGGCCTGCCCTTCACCGAAGAGCGTCTCGGCAGCACGCGCAGCGGCGGCACGCCTTACGGCGCCAGCCACGTCGCCGGGCCGCAGGACGACCCCGCACTCAGCGAGGACGAGAAACATCTCGCCCGTGCCCTCGGCCGGCGCGTCGCCGCCATCGCGCGCAGGCTGGAGGGCTGAAATGGCCGATCGCATCGCCCGCCTGGCCCTCTTCGGCCTGCTCGCACTGCAGCTGGCCTGGCATGGCTGGCTCGCGCCGCCCACGGTGTTGCCGCAGGGCTTCGTGCTGGCGCTGGCGGCCGGGCCGCTGCTGCTGGTGGTGCTGGCCCTGCTGCTGAAGCGCCCCAAGGCCCTGTTCGCCGCCGCCCTGCTCGCGCTGCTCTACTTCTGCCACGGCGTGATGGAGGCCTGGAGCCTGCCGGCGGTGCGCGGCCTGGCCCTGGTCGAGGTCGCGCTGAGCGTGGCGCTGATCGGCTTCGCCGGGTGGCCCTCCTGGCGAGATGGTCTGGCGCGACGGCGGGCCAAGCGACTGGCGCAGGGCGAGCCGCCATCGCCGCTATAATCCGCAACCTCTCCCGCATCGCGCCCAGGCCATGGATTCGCTCTGCATCGTCACCACCGGCGGCACGATCGACAAGATCTACTTCGACGACAAGTCCGACTACCAGGTCGGCGAACCGCAGATCGGCCGCATCCTGGAGGAGCTCGGCGTCGCCTTCCGCTTCACCGTGATCCCGATCATCCGCAAGGACTCGCTGCACATCACCGCGACCGACCGCGACCTGCTCAAGCAGACCATCGCGGCGCAGCCGGCGCGGCACGTGCTGGTCACCCACGGCACCGACACCATGGTCGAGACCGCGCGGGTCCTGGCCGAGATCCCGGACAAGACCATCGTGCTGACCGGCGCGCTGAATCCAGCGCGCTTCCGCGGTTCGGATGCGGAGTTCAACATCGGCACCGCGGTCGGCGCCGTGCAGAGCCTGCCGCCGGGCGTCTACATCGCCATGAACGGGCGGGTCTGGGATCCGCGCAAGGTGCGCAAGAACGTGGCGGCCAACCGCTTCGAGGCGGCTGACTGATCGGGACGGGAAGCGGCGTCGGAACCTGAGCGGCAAAATGAGGCGGTAGCCGCTGGATTCCGGCTACCGCCGCCGCCCCACTCCCCCGGTTACACCATCGGCGGCTCGCCCAACGCTGACGCCGCCCTCCGAACCTGAACGCTTCGGGAATGGAGTTACGGTACGTAGAAGTGTGAACTGCGTCAAGGTTCAGCGCATCGACTTCGAATCAGTGCCCACCAAACGTGCGAAGCGGTTTGGGCGAAGTCGCGTGCAGGATCAGACCCGCAAGCAGCAGGACCAGGCAGCCGTAGTAGCTCAACCGAACAACGAAGCCAAGCTCGAGAATCAGGGTGTCGAGCGCCGCGTCCGGGTTGGCCCGCATGGCGGGATAACTGTGACCGAACCAGCGCTCCGCCCGGCTCCGGGCCAGCTCTTCCAGCCCCAGCGGCGGTAAGGCGTTGCGTCCAGCCCAAACATACAGCGCTGCGATGGGTGCCTGGGTACCGAGATCGGAGTCGACGATCGGACCGAACTCGCGGTCCAGGGCCAGTCCACCCCAGGCCAGAAGATTGCCGCCCAGGCTGATGAAAAACAGGATCCAGACCGCGGTCTTGAGCTTCTTGCGCATGACAGGTCCTCCCCGACCGGTGCGCGCCATACGCTACATCATTCCGGTCTGCAGGCGCGCGGCCTCGCTCATCATGCTCTGGTTCCAGGGCGGATCGAAGACCAGATCGACGTCGGCCTCGGCCACGGTCGGGATCGCCTCCAGCTTGCAGCGGACATCGTCGACCAGGTATTCGCCCATGCCGCAGCCGGGCGCGGTCAGGGTCATGGCGACCTCGATACGGCGCTGGCCGTCCTCGCGCTTCTGCACCTCGCAGCGGTAGACCAGGCCGAGCTCGACGATATTGACCGGGATCTCGGGATCGAAGCAGGTGCGCAGCTGCGACCAGGCCAGGCGCTCGATCTCCTCGTCGTCCTCGGCGTCCAGCACCTCGATCGGCGGCGGGGTTTCCTTGCCGATGGCATCGGCGTCGCGGCCCTCGATGCGGAACAGGTTGCCCTCGACGAACACGGTGAAGCTGCCGCCCAGGGCCTGGGTGATGTAGCCAACGCTGCCGGCGGGCAGGGTGACACGCTCGCCCTGCGGCACCAGGACCACGTCGCAATCGCGCTCGAAGCGCACCGGTTCGCTGCTGCGGCTGTACATGGACGCCAATTCGTACCAATTAGGTACGACATTGTAGCCGCACTCGGCCGGCGCCGGACAACGGTCTCAGCTGCGGGGGCGGCCCGGCCGCCAGGGCGATCTCTCGCGCGATGCGATGGCCTCACGCGGCGCGGATCAGTTGCTCCAGGCGCTCGGCATCGGCGGCGAACAGGCGGATGCCCTCGGCCAGCTTCTCGGTAGCCATCGCATCGGCGTTCAGGGCGTAGCGGAACTCGGCCTCGCCCAGGCGCTGGGCCGCAATGTCGGCCGCCCGCGCCGCGTCGGGATCGAGCCGGCGCGGCAGCGGCGCCTCGATCAGCTGCAGCCCCGCCAGCAGCTCGGGGCTGATGGTGAGCAGGTCGCAGCCGGCCAGGGCCTGGATCTGGCCCAGGTTGCGGAAGCTCGCGCCCATCACCTCGGTGTCGATGCCATGGCGCTTGTAGTAGGTCCAGATGCGCGCGACCGAGCGCACCCCGGGATCGTTCTCGCCGGCCTGCGCGGCCTCGTCCCAGGCCGACCCGGCGGCCTTGCGGTGCCAGTCATAGATGCGCCCGACGAAGGGCGAGATCAGGCGCACGCCGGCCTCGCCGCAGGCCACGGCCTGGCAGAAGGCGAACAGCAGGGTGAGGTTGCAGCGGATGCCCACGCGCTCCAGCGTCGCCGCTGCGGCGATGCCTTCCCAGGTCGAGGCGAACTGGATCAGCACGCGCTCGCGGCCGATGCCGGCGGCCTCGTAGAGCGCGATCAGGC
>JANJTY010000646.1 GCA_024710865.1 Lysobacteraceae bacterium
ATTCGGGATTCGGGATTCGCCAAGGCAAAATCCCGCAGCCCCAACCGCCGCAGCGCTTCCAGGCAGCCCACGAAGCACGACGCTCGAATCGCGGCAGCCGCCACCGCTCCAGCGAATCCCGATTCCCGAATCCCGAACCTCAGCTCTCCTGCGTGACACGCAGCACCTCCTCGATCGTGGTCACGCCGTGGATCGACTTGACCAGACCGTCCTCGTACATGGTGCGCATGCCTTCCTTGCGCGCCTCGGCCTCGATCACGCCCATGTCGGCGTGCTGCATGACCAGGCGGCGCAGCGGATCGGACATGACCAGGAACTCCATGATCGTGGTCCGGCCGAGGTAGCCGGTCGGGGTCAGCGCCGACGGCATCGGGCGGTAGAGGGTGACCGGATCGGCATCGGTGAAGCGGCGCAGGTCGAACTCCTCCACCACCTCGGGCAGCGCGGCGTAGACCTCGCGATGGGTGGGCTCCAGGCGGCGCACCAGGCGTTGGGCCAGGATGCCGTTCACGGTGGAGGTGAGCAGGTAGTCCTCCACGCCCATGTCGAGCAGGCGGGTGATGCCGCCAGCGGCGTTGTTGGTGTGCAGGGTGGACAGCACCAGATGACCGGTCAGGGCGGACTGGATCGCGATCTTCGCGGTCTCCAGGTCGCGCATCTCGCCGATCATGATGATGTCCGGGTCCTGGCGCACGATCGAGCGCAGGGCGTGCGAGAAGTCCAGGCCGATCTGCGGCTTGGCCTGGATCTGGTTGATGCCCTCGATCTGGTACTCGACCGGGTCTTCGACCGTGATGATCTTGACGTCGGGCGTGTTGAGCTGGGACAGCGCGGTGTAGAGCGTGGTGGTCTTGCCCGAGCCGGTCGGGCCGGTGACCAGCAGGATGCCGTGCGGCAGCTGCAGCACGTCCATGAACTGCGACAGGAACTGGTCGGTGAAGCCCAGGGTGTGGAAATCGAACACGACCGACTGGCGGTCCAGGATTCGCATGACCACCGACTCGCCATGCGCCGTGGGCACGGTGGACACGCGCAGGTCCAGTTCCTTGCCCTGCACCCGCAGCATGATGCGGCCGTCCTGCGGCAGGCGGCGCTCGGCGATGTTGAGCTTGGCCATGATCTTGACGCGCGAGATCACCGCCGCGGTCAGGTTGCCGGGTGGGCTCTCGGCCTCCTCCAGCACGCCGTCGATGCGATAGCGCACCTTGAGGCGGTTCTCGAAGGGCTCGATGTGGATGTCGGAGGCGCGCGCCTCGACCCCGCGCTGGATGATCAGGTTGACCAGGCGGATGACCGGCGCCTCCGAGGCGAGGTCGCGCAGGTGCTCGACGTCGTCCTCGTCGCGCGCACCGTCCTCGCCCACGCTTTCCACGATCGTGCCCATCGCGGAACGGCCCTGGCCGTAGAGGCGTTCGACCAGATCGCCGATCTCGGAGCGGATGCCGATCAGCACGCGCACTTCGCGCCCGGTCGCGAGACGCACGGCGTCGACAGGAAACGGATCCTGCGGGTCGCCCACCAGCAGGTCGACCCAATCCTCGCCCTCCGCCACCGGACAGACCGCCTGCTGCTTCATGAAGCGCAGCGACAGCTGCACATTGGCGGGGGCGGCCTCGGGGAAATCCTTGGCGAACATCAGCGGCAGTCCCAGCACGTCGCTGCTGGCCTCGGCCACGTCGCGCTCGGAAGCCAGGCCGATGCGGGTCAGCAGGGAAATCAGGCTGCCGCCGGACTCCTCGAGCAGACGCCGCGCCCGACCCAGGTCGGCCTCCTTGAGGCGGCCACGCGCCAGCAGCTGCTGGCTGATCAGCTCCTCGAGGTGCTCGGGCGTCGGGGCGATGTCCTGCGCTACGGCCGCGTTCATGGGGTGGCGTCGTCCTTCGGTGCGTCGCTCGGACCGGTCCCGGCCGTCCCGGGTTCCCGGGTCCAGCCGACCAGACTCTCGATGAAAGCGCGATTGAGCAGAATCCACAAGGCGATCGGAGTCACCGCCGGCAGGATCAGGTAACCGAACTGGTAGCCCAGGCCGATCGCATCAGCAGTGAAACCAGCCTTGGCCAGGGCCGCCTGGCCGAGCGGGCCCGCACGGAACTCGAGCAGGTAGAGCGCATCGAAGAAGCCGCCCCAGGCCACCACGAGCCACATCGCAGGAAAGCCCACGGCCAGCTGCAGCAGGCGGCGGCCGGCCTCCAGCGGCGTGGCCATGACCAGGCCGGCGAACAGCGGCAGGCACCAGGCGTAAACCATCGGGGTCGAGGTGAGGATCAGCTGACCGACGCGCCCGCTGGCGTCGGGCTCGGTCAGCAGACGGGTGACGATGTCGAACCGCGGGCCGTCCTGTTCGATGGCCTGGACCAGGTTGGGCAGCACCTGCCCGAGCACCACGCCCACCAGTTTGGCCACCGGCCACAGCAGGGGGCCGATCAGCGCGGCCCAGAGGGCGAAGCAGGCCGGCAACCAGAGCATGGCGGCCAGCACGACCTGACGCAGTGGACTGATCTGCATGGCCTAGCCCACGAACGCGCGGGCGTTGCGGAACAGCCGCATCCAGGGCGAATCCTCGCCCCAGCCGCGCGGCGCCCAGCTCAGCTGCGCGGTACGGAAGACGCGCTCGGGATGCGGCATCAGGATGGTGGCGCGTCCGTCACGACTGCTCAGACCGGCAATGCCGAGGGGCGAACCGTTGGGGTTGGCCGGATAGGTCGTCGCCAGGCTGCCGTCGCCGTTGACGTAGCGCAGCGCGATCGGCGCGGCGGCCGGATCGGCGGCGCCGAAATCGGCCCGACCCTCGCCGTGCGCCACCACCACGGGGATGCGCGAACCGGCCATGCCGGCCAGCAGCACCGAGGGCGAGTCGAGTACCTCGAGCTGGCAGAGGCGCGCCTCGTACTGCTCGCTGCGGTTGCGCAGGAAACGCGGCCAGTGTTCCGCCCCCGGCACCAGATCCTTGAGCTGGCTGAGCATCTGGCAGCCGTTGCAGACGCCCAGGCTGAAGCTGTCGGCGCGGGCGAAGAAGGCCGCGAAGGCTTCGCGCAACGCCGGGCGCTCCAGGATGGAGGTGGCCCAACCGCGGCCGGCGCCAAGCACGTCGCCGTAGCTGAAACCGCCGCAGGCGGCCAGGCCCTTGAAGCCATCCAGGCGCAGCCGGCCAGCGATCAGGTCGGACATGTGCACGTCGACCGCCTCGAAGCCGGCGCGGTGGAAGGCCGCCGCCATCTCGACCTGGCCGTTCACGCCCTGCTCGCGCAGGATCGCCACGCGCGGCCGCGCGCCGCGCGCGATCACGGGCGCGGCGATGTCCTCGGCCGGGTCGAAACGCAGTTCGGGGACCAGGCCCGGATCCTCGAAGCGCAGCCGCGCCTCGCGTTCTTCCTCGACGCAGCCCGGCTCGTCGCGCCGCGCCGCGATGGCGTGGGTGACCGACCACCAGGCCTCGAACAGCTCCTGCCAGCGCCACTCGGCCAGGGTCTGGCGACCCTCCGTGACGCGCACGCGCGGGGCCGACACCGGCCGCCCGATGCGCTGCGCGCAGTCGGTCAGGCCGTGGCGGTGGATCAGGTCGGCGAAGGCGGCGCGGTCCTCGCTCGCCACCTGCACCACGGCCCCCAGCTCCTCGCAGAACAGGGTGCGGAAGGGATCGTCGCCCCAGTCGTCGAGCGCGATGTCGAGACCGAGGTGGGAGGCGAAGGCCATCTCGCACAGGGCGGCGAAGGCACCGCCATCGCTGCGGTCGTGGTAGGCCAGCAGCAATTCGTCCGCGCGCGCTTCCTGGATCAGGTCGAAGAAGGCGCGCAGGCGCTCGGGTTCGTCCAGGTCCGGCGCGCTGCCGCCGAAGGCCTCGAAGCACTGCGCCAGGATCGAGCCGCCGAGGCGGCGCTGGCCGGCACCGAGGCCGATCAGCCACAGCTCGCTGTCCACGTCGCGGCGCAGCTCCGGCGTCAGGCTCTGGCGCACGTCGGCGACGCGGGCGAAGGCCGAAACGATCAGCGAGACCGGCGAGACCGCCAGCTGTTCGCCCTCCGGCGCGCTCCAGCGCGCCTGCATCGAGAGCGAGTCCTTGCCGACCGGGATGCCGATGTCCAGCGCCGGGCAAAGCTCCATGCCGACCGCGCGCACGGCGTCGAACAGCAGGGCGTCCTCGCCCTCGAAGCCGGCCGCGGCCATCCAGTTGGCCGAGAGCTTGACCTCCTCCAGCGCCGCCACGGGTGCGGCCGCGAGGTTGGTCAGGGCCTCGCCCACCGCCATGCGCGCGGAGGCCGCGGCATCGAGCAGGGCCAGCGGGGTGCGCTCGCCCACCGCCATGGCCTCGCCCGCCACGCCTTCGAAATCGGCCAGGGTCACCGCGCAGTCGGACACCGGCAGCTGCCAGGGTCCGACCATCTGGTCGCGCGAACACAGGCCGCCGACGCTGCGGTCGCCGATCGTGACGAGGAAGTTCTTCGCCGCCACGGTCGGGTGAGCCAGCACGCGCAGGCCGGCCTCGCGCAGGTCCAGCGCGGCGGTGTCGAGCCGCGGCCAGCGCGCCGGGTGCGGGCGCTGGGTGTCGCGCAGCATCTTCGGCGCCTTGCCGAAGAGGAGGTCGAGGGGGATGTCGATGGCGGCTTCGCCGCCGGGGCTCGGCCGCTGCGCGGCAACGGCGGCTGCGCCGCCTGCGCCTTCGCTTCGCTCGGTCGGGATTCGGGATTCGGGATTCGCTGAAGCAGGAGCAGAGGCGGAGAGCAGGTCGGCGCCCTGGAAATCGGCCAGGACGAGCTGCTGCTCGGCGGTGGCGACGCCGACGACGGCGTAGGGGCAGCGCTCGCGCGCGCAGAGGGCTTCGAAGGCGGGCAGGCGCTCGCGCGCGATGCCCAGCACGTAGCGCTCCTGCGACTCGTTGCACCACAGTTGCATGGGCGAGAGCGAGGCGTCGTCGCGCGGGATGCGGGCGAGGTCGATGCGGCCGCCGACGCCGGAATCGTGCAGCAGCTCGGGGATGGCGTTGGACAGGCCGCCGGCGCCGACGTCGTGCGCGCTCAGGATCGGGTTGTCGCCGCCCAGCGCGAAGCAGCGGTCGAGCACTTCCTGGCAGCGGCGCTGCATCTCCGGGTTGTCGCGCTGCACCGAGGCGAAGTCGAGGTCGGCCGAGATCTGGCCGGAGGCGACCGAGCTGGCGGCGCCGCCGCCCAGGCCGATCAGCATGGCCGGACCGCCCAGTACGACCACCGCGTCGCCGGGGCGGATGCGCAGCTTCTCGACCTGCTCGCGGTCGATCGCCCCGAGACCGCCGGCCAGCATGATCGGCTTGTCGTAGGCGCGCACCAGGCCCGGCCGACCCGTGGGCAGCTCGAAGCTGCGGAAGTAGCCGGCCAGGGCGGGACGGCCGAACTCGTTGTTGAACGCCGCCGCGCCGAGCGGGCCGTCG
>JANJTY010000526.1 GCA_024710865.1 Lysobacteraceae bacterium
GCCGCAAGTCTCGGCGGGCGATTCCGGGGCTTGCTGGCAGAATGTTGGCGACAGGATGTCGCCACCCAAGCTTACATGGACGTACTTGCAGCGTTTCTGCAAGCAAGCCCCGGAAGCGCCTGGTACGGAGCGATCAACAGCTCTTTCGCTCAGCCCCCTGCGGCCTCGCCGCTACCTCAGATGCTGATGCTGTTCGGAATCTGCGACGGCAGCTGGTAGGGATAGGGCATCGGCCGCGCGCGGTTGCGCTTGCGGATCTCGATCTCGGCCAGGGCCAGGGCGTCCTGCAGGTCCTCGACCAGGGACTGCACGCGCGCATCGGTGAAGTAGGGATCGCGCGGATTGTGCTCGTAGTGGCCGAAGGTGTCGTACTGCACGCCGGTCAGCAGGTACTCGAAGGTGGCGCCATACAGGGCCACGTCCAGCGGCGGGAACCAGGGCAGCAGGTCCTGCTCCGATTCCAGCCTGGTGCTGCGCGTGGGCGAGGGCCGGTACAGGCTGCCGCCCACGCTGGGCACGAAGCTCATCAGCGGATACTGGGCGTAGTTGACCGAGGCGTGGCGCGGGCCGGCGGTGTAGAGGATCAGGGAGACCATCTCGATCAGGTAGTCGAGGCGTTCGATCCGCCACGGGCGCTGCGCATCGCCGGTCGCGGTGAGACCGCCCAGGCCCTTGAAGCCGCAGTACTGCGGCGCGGTCAGCTCCCAGATCCAGCCCTGCAGCTCGGCATCATCGATCACGTCCTGGTCGTTGCGGTAATAGACCCGCAGGTAGGCGCCGACGTAGTCGTGGATGGCCTGCCACAGCAGCAGGGTGTCGTCGCGGAAGGGGAAGTCGGGCAGGCGGTCGACGCCGCGCAGGGCGAACTCGCGCGCCGGTACGTGCTCGTCCCAGCGCCAGGCGCGGTGCGCCTTCGAGACCAGTTCCAGGCTGGATTCGATCGCGATGCCGACGTTGCAGGCCACCACCCCGCCGGGGACGATCAGGCTGTGGATGGCGTCGTCGTTGATGTTGATGGTGAAGCGGAAGTGCGGAGTCAACAGCTTGAACAGCGGATGGCATTCGGCCAGCTGGCGGTGCATGGCTACGATCATCGGCTCGATGATGAGATGGGTATCGCCCAGGTGCGCCACCGACTCGTGCTGGATCGCGCCGCAGACGTTCACCGTGTACTTGGCGATGCGCCACTTGAGCAGGTTGGGGTCGCTGCCGCCCGCGCAGTCGTTCGGAGTGAAGATGGGCGTGGCCTCGGTGTCGAAGCGCTGGCCAAGCTGGATCGCGACCGGCTGCAGCGCACCCTGCGGCGGGAAGCCGGGCGGCGGATTCGGGTTCCAGCAGAACAGCGCGATCGGCGCGGTGATGTAGCGCTGCTCGCCGTGCAGGGGGTCGGTCCTGGCGCCTTCCAGCACGGCGTAGTCGACCGCGCACAGGCGGCCTTCGCGCGCGGCCCGTGCCAACGTGATTCCGGCCTCGCCGGTGACGTTCTGCAGGATCGCGTCGGTGACCGGGAACTTGGCCAGCAGCTCGGGCAGCACGATGGCCTGCGCGGCGGCACCGGCATCCTCAACCACCGCGCGCAACTGGGTGGTGTTGAAGCCGGCGATCTGCAGGTAGCCGAAGAACCAGTCCTGCTCGCTGGGCTCGCCCGCCGCCGGCATCCAGGGCTGGCGCTCGATCGCCAGCGCCGCGGGCTTGCCCATGATGGGAAACAGCGCGGCATAGTCGTCGATGCTTTCCGGCTGCAGGTAGGCGCGGCCGTGCGCGCTCAGCAGGTCGTAGGCGGTCGACTTGAGGATCGCGGTCGGACCTTCGGCCAGGATCTGCTTGAACAGGGTATCCAGGCCCGTGATCATCGCCTCGATGTCCTTCGGGATGTTCACCAGCCCTTCGAGCGCCGGCGGCAGCTCGGCCAGGGCCTTGAGCAGGGCGTGCAGGTCCTTCGCATCGCGGAAGGGATGCAGCAGGCTGAACTCGGCGTCGAACTTCTTCCAGGCCGCCTCGACGTCGGCCAGGGCCTGGGTCGGCAGGTCGCCCTTGAGCTCGCGCTCGAGCAGCATCGCGATCACGGACTTGAAGTTCGCCAGCATCGGCGCGATCACCTTCAGCACCTGGGCCTCGTAGTCGAGGCTGAACTTCTCCGGCCCCGGCAGGTCGGCCGACATCGGCACCGCGTCCAGGTAGCTGTGCATGTAGTTGTAGTTGGTGCGCGCGGTGGCGAGCTGGAAGGCGCGCGCCTGGCGGGCCTCGGGCGAGTCCTGCTGCGGCAGGGTCGGAAGGTGGGAACTGGCCAGCGCGTTCGACATGCTCGGATCCTTGGGCGGGGAGTTTGGGAGGCAGAAGCTGCGACCCGGGCACACGCTAGCGGCATTGCCGGACGGCGGGCAAGCGCCGGCACATGCCGCCCTGCTCGCGGATCGTCGAACAGCTGCGCTAACGAATTGTTGCGGCAGCCGCACTAGACTGTGCCCTCCCCTCAAGGCCTGGGCCGCGACATGGGCGACGTGAGCGTGCTGCTGGCGGCGGCGAGCGCGGGCGACCGCGCCGCGGCCGACCGCGCCTTCGAACTGGTCTATGCCGACCTGCGCCGGCTGGC
>JANJTY010000024.1 GCA_024710865.1 Lysobacteraceae bacterium
CGATGCCGCCGCGCCACCCCGCCATCGGCCGAGTGGCGCGCGCGGTCGCGCGGCTGGAGGCGGAGCGGCCGCCGGCCGACGTCGGTCCGGTGCAGCGCGAGCTGCTCGCGCGCCTGGCGCCACACGCGCCGTTCGCCCAGCGCCTGGTGCTGGCCAACCTGTGGCTGAGCGCGCCGCTGGTCGAACGCCTGCTCGCCGCCACGCCGGCCGGCGATGCCAGCCTGCGCACCAGTACCGCACCGACCCTGTTCCATGCCGGGGTCAAGGACAACGTCCTACCACAGCAGGCCGAAGCGGTGGTCAACTTCCGTATCCGGCCCGGCGACAGCATTGCCGGCGTGCTGGCCCACGTGCGCGCCGCGATCGACGATCCCGCGGTCGAGGTCGCGGCGCTTCAGACCTTCAGCAGCGAGCCCACCACGCCCGCGCCCTGGGACGATCCCGCCTTCGCCGCGATCGAGCGAGCCCTGCGCCGCGTCTCGCCCGAGCCCGATCTGGTGGTCGCGCCCTACACCACGCTCGGCGGCACCGACGCCCGCCACTACGCGCGCCTGACCGATCGTCTGTACCGCTTCCTGCCGATCCTGCTCACGCCCGACCTGCTGGCGGCCATGCACGGCACCGACGAGCGCCTGCCGCTGGCCGAGTACGAGCGCATGCTGCGGTTCTACCGGCTGATGCTTCTCGAATCCTGAGGCATGCGGACACGACTGCTCCGCATCGTTGCAGGGCCCTGCGCCGCCCTGTCAGGAAAACCGGCGAAATACCGATATGAGACAGGTGCGCCTCTGTTGCCGTGGCGGACCCATCGACCAAGGCGGCGCTGCGTGCCCGACCCATGACCAACGGAGTATCCGCCGTGCCATACCACCTGCAAGCCACCCGATCCATCCTCATCGCCGCCGCCGTGCTCGCCGCTCCATCCGCCCTTTGCCAAAGCCTGGAGATCGGCAGCGGTGAGGCCCGCCGCGGCAATGTCGTGGAAATTCCCGTGCATTACGAGTCCGAAGGTAGTGATGTCGTGGCGTTCAACCTGGTGATCAAGTACGACCCGAGTCGCTTCGATCGGCCAACCTGCACCGCCCTCGGCGTTGGCACCTGCGGCGTCAACCACAGTATCGGCCGGGTTGCGTTCATCGCAGCGGACTTCAACCTGGTGCCGCTGGAAAGCGGCACCTACATGACCGTGCGTTTTCCCCTCCGCGCCGGTACGGAACGCGGCGTCACTCGCCTTGGTGCACGTGAGATCGACTTCGTGGACGCAAGTGCTGCCGATGTGGAAGGGACTATCTACACCGGTCAGATCAGCATTCGTTGAATGGGCCGGGTAGCGGAGCCTGAACAGGCTCCGCGCCCCGGTGATCGAGAACGCTCATCGCGCCCCTGCGACTTGCGCGCCAGGCTCAAGGATCTATCCGCAGCCGATTGACCGCCCCCCCGATATCCCGCGCCAGCGTCAGCCAAAGCTCGTCGGCATCCGCCCGCACCGAGGCGAAGTAGTCGACGTCGGCCACCAGCGTGGTATCGCCCAGTCGAACCAGGCTCGGGGGCGTGGCCAGGGTGTAGCCGCGCAGCACGATCAGCGGGTTCGATAGCGTGCCCGCAGCGAGCGCGAGGTTGGCGTCGAGCCGGTTGGCCGAGGCGATGAAGCTCAGCGCGCCGCGCACGTGGTCGTAGCCGGCAGGCTGGTAGGCAACCGGCGTCGGATCGGCGGCGCCGGCTGGTCCGGTCCCCGCCACGCTGCCGACCGTGGCGCTGAGGGTGAGCTGCTGCAGTGTTTCGGCCTCCGCCACCTGCGCCTCCACCGGCGCGGCGCTGTGCAGTCCCAGCACGATGTGCGCCGAGTAGCTCTTGCGCGGGTGGCCAGAAGCGGTTGGATCGCCGGGCAGGTTGCCGCCGTACCAGCTGTTGCCGTGCACGCGGTAACTGGCCTGCCCGAGGAAACCGAAGTTCGTGCCCCAGGCGACGCGGGCGTTCTGCGTCGCGCCGCCGTACAGCTCGTAATTGATCGATTGGAACGGCCAGTTGTAGTCGCAGGGCATGTTCTGGCCGTTGTCGTCGCAGCCGCTGCCGGGCGTGGCGCTGGTGGTGTTCCAGTCGGCCAGTCCCCAGTAGCCGCCGGCGTCCTGCTGCGTGATCGGCCGGGTCGCGACCGTTCCCATGGTGGCGTCGACCGCCGTGGTCCAGACCTTCACGTAGGGAATGGTGTTGGGTTGGTTCCAGGTCCAGTCGCTGGCGAGGTGACCGGGGAGCTGGTGGTGGTGAACTTGTAGTAGTCGCCCCAGGCCACGCCGGCGATCTGGCTTCGCGCGGCTGCGTTTGCCGCGCCGTCGATCATCAGTTCGCCATAGGGCGCGCGCGCGTCGTCCATCAGGCGGTTGACGGGAATCGCCGACATGTCCCAGGTGATCGACCACAGCGGGTGATCGCGGCCGGTCGAGAACACCCAGTCGATGGTCACCGGCAGGTCGTACTGAGTCGCCGGCGCTGCGGTGGTGCAGTAGCGCGGATAGGCCTGGGTGAATCGCAGGATGGCGTGGTGGCGCCCCTCGAACACGCGCTGGAACGCGCCCGGCGTGAAGTGGCCGAGCGAGGATGAATCGCCGCCGCCGGTGCAATGCGTCAAGGCCGCCGGATGCGACACGGCGTAGCCGAAACCGCCAAAAGCATTGGTCATGGCACGCACCGTGCGCGTGCCGCCGCCGGTGTGGTACTGGAACTGACGCATCTCCCCGCCGCGGGTTCCGCTCGGCCCCACCTGGCCGTCGTTGTGCGCCAGTACCGCGCTGCGCGGCTGGCCGCTGCGGTCGATCCAGGTGAAGCGGTCGCTGAGCATGGAGTCCACCATCACATCGCGCTCGACCTGCAGGGTGGCGACCGGGTCGCCGCCGCCCCCGCCGACGAGGAAGGCATCGCGGATCGCGTCGAGCAGCGGGTCGGGCGGATTGGCGCCGGGTCGATGCCCCTGCGCGATGGTCCAGATGATGGTGCCGCCGAGGCCGTTGGCGGCGACCCAGGCGCCCTTGGCGGCGATCGATTCGGCATCCTCGTAGCTCACGAAGGTGCAGCCCTGCGGACCCTGCGGCATCGCGCTGCCGAGCCAGGGCGCGTCAGCCACGGCATCGTAGGTGCGGGTCATCGCGGGCAGGTACTGCTCGACGATGTTGCGGTAGCTCATCGCTCCGTCGCTCGCCACCAGCAGGCCTTCGGCCGGCTGGCGCGGCGCGCTCACGCCGTTGTAGCAGGCGCCGTAGAAGCCGGTGCCGACGCCGAGCTTGGCCGCCGGCACGCCGAGACCCAGGTAATAGGCGACGCTGCTCTCGACCGACATCGGGGCGTTGGCGTACTCGCCGTCGAGCGCGGAGGCGAACCAGCTGTGCCAGCCCGCGTAGGCCTGCGCCATGTCGTAGCTCATCACGTTGAGCTGGTCGAGCAGCGGGTGCAGCGCCTGGAACAGCGCGCCTTCGCCGGCGGGCGGGAAGTTCACGTTGATGCCGCCCACCGGCAGCGTGATCAGCATGCCCGGCCGTGCCGCGCGCAGCGCCTGAACCAGGGCCAGCAGGGGCGCGTGGTCCTGCGCCTGGATCGGCTCCCAGTCGATGTCCAGGCCGTCGGCGCCGAACTGGTCCATGGTGGCGAGCAGGTTGGCGACGAAGGCGGCGCGGTTTGGGTCGGACGCGGCGCCGCGCCAGCCATTGATCTCGCCGGCGCCGCCCACCATCAGGATGGCCTGGCGCCCGGCCGCGTGCGCGGCGGCCACCGCGGCCTGCGCGAACAGCGGGCCGTTCACCGCATCGATGTCGAAGTGGGTCGCGACGCTGCCGTCGGCGTTGGGAATCACGCGCCCGACCATGAGGTGGGTGATGGCGCTGAAGTCCACGTCCTTGATCGGATACAGCAGGCGCTCGTAACCGACGTAGTAGCCGCTGACCCAGCGCCCGGACTCGGGTGGATCGGGCTGCTGTACCGTGATCGTCACCGTGACCGGGGCGGAGAAGGCCTGGCCGTCGCCGACGCGGTAGCTGAAGCTGTCGCTGGCCTCGGGGCTGCCGTCGTGCTGGTAGTCGAAGCTGCCGTCCGCGGCCAGTCCGAAGGCATCGGCATGGGCCGGCCCGCTGACCAGCTCGGCCGTGAGCGGATCGCCGTCGGCATCGCTGTCGTTGCCCAGCACGCCGGGCGCGGGCTCGTCGAGGATGCCGAAGGCGTCTACCTGGTAGGCATCGGGCTGTGCGACCGGCGCAGCGTTGCCTGCGCTGATGGTGAGCGTGACGCTGACCGGCGCCGAGAAGGCCTGGCCGTCGCTGACCCGGTAGCTGAAGCTGTCGCTCGGCTCGGGGCCGCCGTCGTGCTGGTAGTCGAAGCCGCCATCGGCGGCGAGCGCGAAGAACGCGGCGTGTGCCGGCGCGCCGACGAGATGGGCGGTGAGGGCATCGCCATCGGGATCGCTGTCGTTGCCCAGTACGCCGGGCGCGGGCTCGTCGAGGTTGCCGAGCGCCTCCAGCCCGTAGGCATCGGGCGTGGCCACCGGCGGCGCGTTGCCGGCTCCGCCCTCGAAGCCGTCCGAGAACACCTCGGGCGGCAGTTCGCCGCCCGCCACCAGCCGCACCGCATCCACGAACACGCGCTGGGCGCTGGCGTGTCCGGCCACGCCGCTGGCGTCGTGCAGGTCGATGCGGTCGAAGGCATCGGTGAGCGACAGCGGCGGCTCGGCCAGGGGCACCACGACCTCGCGCCATTCGCCCGCTGCGATCGCGCCGCCCGTCACGAAGCCGGCGAGCGGCGCGCTGGCGACCGCGCCACCGTCGTGCTGCAGGGTCAGGGTGAGCTGCTCGCCGCCGGCCGCGCCGCGCACGAAGAAGCGCAGCTCGGGGTAGTCGAGCGGACTGAAGTCCTGCGTCGGGTGGGCGAAGGACAGCCCGTTCCAGTCGTGCGCGCGGTAGTCGATCGCGGCGCCGCCCGCGTGCACCGGACTGGCCAGGGCCAGGTCGACGTCGGCCTGGGCATCTCCCCCCGGCTGCCAGGACCAATCCTCGAAACCGCTGGCGAGGTCGTCGCTATAGACCGGCACGTCGGCGTGGGCGGCGGACGCAGACAAGAGCACGGCCGCGAGGGCCACGGCGCAGCGCAGGACGCGCAAGGAGCGGATCGACATCGACATCTCCCGATGCAGGTTCGATTCCGGAGTAACGCAGTTTGCGCCCGCGATGACACCCGGCGCCAGCACGCTCGGGCGGCATGCGGGCGCGCGCCGCCGCGAGGCACTATCCTGCGGGGCGTGCGAGTGTTCGGTCCGGAACGCGGAGTACCCCATGCATCCCGCTTCGATCGCCCTCGTTTTCGCGCATCCGGACGGGCTGGCGGAGCTCGGCGAGCGCCTGCGCGCGGCCCGGGGCTGGCGCTGGTCCGCGCGCGAGAACGACCGCTTCGGTGATTACCTCTGGACCAGCCTGCCGGACGGCGGCGGCGTCGTGCGACTGTTCGCGGAGGGCGATGGCTACGTCCTCGACCTGGAATGGAAATCGGGCGATGCGGCTGCGCAGGTGGCCTGGCAGGCGCTCCTGCGCGAGGCGCACGACCGTGTCCTGCCGGCGATCGGCGCCAGCCGCATTCGCCGGGTGCCGGGCTACGGGCGCTGAGCGTCCGCCCGCCTCACCGGGTTTCACCCGCGGGCTGCGGCAGGACCTTGAAGCGAACGCCGCCGCAGTCCGGCAGGCCGGCGTCGACCGCGAGCAGTCCCAGCTGCATCTGCACCTCGCCGTAGGACGGCGGTCGGGGAAACCGCAGCAGCGTGGTCCGGCAGGCCGGCTGGTCTCCACTCGCAGCGCACAGCTCCACGACCTTGCCGGGATCGTCGGCGGCCGGGCGCAGCAGCAGATGCAGCAGTTCGTGCTGCAGCGGTACGCGGGCCAGCACGGCCGCCGCGCCGATCGCGCGCGGATCGAGAGCCACCAGTTCGACGCCATCGCCCGCCGGGCGCAGCGCCAGATCCAGCAGCGGGGCGATCCGCAGGCTGTACTCGGCGACCTGCAGGCGCGCCACGACCGCCTTCAGCCACGGCCGGGCAGGGTCGAGCCGCAGCGGCGCCGCGTCGAGCATCAGCTCGAAGCTCGAACCGCCGTCGTTCGGCAGTGCCCGCAGCAGGCTGGCCGCCTGCCAGGCTTCGCCAGGATCGCGGTGCATCGCGCTGAAGTCGCAGCGCTCGTCGTCCGGCGCAGGCGCATCGCCATCGCCGCCGAACGCATCGGGCACCGTTCCATCCACGGCGCAGGCGGATTCCTGGAAGTAGGCATCGCAGGACTGCAGCGGCGCACCGCTGAGCAGGTCGACCTCCAGGTTCAGGTCGCACACGTGGCCGGCGCCGTTCACGCGCACGAACTCGCAGGTGGGCAGGGCCAGGGCCGAGGACGTGGCGCAGGACAGCGCAAGGGCGAGGGCGAAACGGGAACGAAGGCGCATCGAACGCAGTCCAGGATTTCGGGAAGGGGGCGGATCTTACCGGTGCGGTGCGCGTCCCGCGCGGCCATAATGCCGGCCAGGCGCGTCCCGGTTCCCGATCGTTCGCGATGCGGCGCCGAAGCGTGTCACGCCGCCACGGAAAGCCCGATGCACGACTCCGCCCCGATCACCGAACTGCTGGACGCCTGGCGCCGCGGCGAGCCCGAGGCCGAGGATCGCCTGCTCGCGGCGGTCTATCCCGACCTCAAGCAGGTGGTGCGGCGGCAGCTGCGGCGGCTGGATGCGCCGCGCCGGCTGCAGACCACCGAGTACGTCAACGAGGCCTACCTCGAACTGGCCCGCCAGGGCCGGGTCGATGCCAGCAACCGCGGCCACTTCTTCGGCATCGTCGCCACCATCGTCCGCCGCCTGGTGGTCGATCACTACCGCGGCGTCCAGGCGCAGAAGCGCGGGGGCGACCTCGAGCGCGTGCCGCTGGAGGCGCGCGACCAGGTCGCGGCGGACAGCGACGCGGGCGGCGAGTACTGGCTGGCGCTCGATAGCGCGCTGGCGTCCCTGCGCGGCGAGGACGAGGACGCGGCGCGCGTGGTCGAACTGCGCTTCTACCTCGGCATGACGCTGGAGGAAGTGG
>JANJTY010000025.1 GCA_024710865.1 Lysobacteraceae bacterium
AGACCGCCCTGGCCGAGGGCCTGGCCAAGCGCATCGTTGAGGGCGAGGTGCCCGAAGTGCTGGCCGATGCCACCATCTTCGCGCTCGACCTCGGTGCGCTGGTGGCGGGCACCAAGTACCGCGGCGAGTTCGAGAAGCGCCTGAAGGCGGTGATCGCGCAGCTCAAGAAGGAGCCAGGCGCGACCCTCTTCATCGACGAGATCCACACCATCATCGGCGCCGGCAGCGCCTCCGGCGGCACCATGGACGCCTCCAACCTGATCAAGCCGGTGCTGTCCTCGGGCGAACTGCGCTGCATCGGCTCGACCACGTTCCAGGAATACCGCGGCGTGTTCGAGAAGGACCGCGCCCTGGCCCGCCGCTTCCAGAAGATCGACGTGGTCGAGCCGTCGGTGTCCGATGCGGTCGCGATCCTGACCGGGCTCAAGACCCGCTTCGAACAGCACCACCGCGTCGAGTACACCGCCGGCGCGCTGAAGGCGGCGGTCGATCTGTCGGTCAAGCATATCGGCGACCGCCTGCTGCCGGACAAGGCCATCGACGTGATCGACGAGGCCGGTGCGCGCCAGCGCCTGCTGCCGGAAGACCAGCGCAAGACCGTGGTCGACGTGCCCGAGATCGAGTTCATCGTCGCGCGCATGGCGCGCATCCCGCCCAAGCAGGTATCGGCCTCCGACAAGGACGTGCTGCGCAACCTCGAGCGCAACCTGAAGATGGTGATCTTCGGGCAGGATCCGGCCATCGACACGCTCACCGCCGCGATCAAGATGGCGCGCTCGGGCCTGGGCAACCCCGACAAGCCGATCGGCAACTTCCTCTTCGCCGGGCCCACCGGCGTGGGCAAGACCGAGGTGACCCGCCAGCTCGCCATGCAGCTCGGCATCGAGCTGATCCGCTTCGACATGTCCGAGTACATGGAAGCGCATTCGGTCTCGCGCCTGATCGGCGCGCCCCCGGGCTATGTCGGCTTCGACCAGGGCGGCCTGCTGACCGAGCAGATCGTCAAGCACCCGCACTGCGTGCTGCTGCTCGACGAGATCGAGAAGGCCCACCCGGACGTGTTCAACATCCTGCTGCAGGTGATGGACCGCGGCATCCTGACCGACACCAATGGACGCGAGGCCAACTTCCGCAACGTGATCGTGGTGATGACCACCAATGCCGGCGCGGCGCAGGCGTCGCGGCGCACCATCGGCTTCACCCAGCAGGACCACAGCACGGACGCGATGGAGGTCATCCGGCGCACCTTCACGCCGGAGTTCCGCAACCGCCTGGACGCGGTGGTGCAGTTCCGTCCGCTCGACCTGGAGCACGTGCTGCGCGTGGTCGACAAGTTCGTGATCGAACTGGAGACCCAGCTGCAGGAGAAGCATGTCGCGCTGAGCGTCACGCCGGAAGCGCGCCAGTGGCTGGCCGAACACGGGTTCGATCCACAGATGGGCGCGCGCCCGATGGCGCGTGTGATCCAGGAGCAAATCAAGCGGCCGCTGGCCGACGAGCTGCTGTTCGGCAAGCTGGTCGATGGCGGCCGGGTGACGGTCGGGGTCGAGGACGAGCATCTGGTGGTGCAGGCCCAGGCCGAACCCGAACGCCTGCTGCCCGCCACGGTGGAGTGATCGGGTGAGCGCACGCCGGCGACCGGGTTGGCGCAGTGGCGTCCTGGTCGCCGGATGTCTTGTCGGTTCGGCGCTGGCGCCGGCATCGGCAGGCGAAGCGGAAGCGGTGCCGTTAGCCGGAGCGGGCGTGCTGCGCCTGCAGCTCAACGACGACACCCTGAGCCAGCTCGGACTGCGCGCCGACGGGCGGATCGAATGGATCGTGCCGCTGCTGCCGTCGGGCGACGCGGCGGCGGTCCTGGGCGATGCGGCGCCGACCGGCCTGTTTGGCACGCTCGAGGCGAGCGGACTGCGTCTCGAGCGAGCGGATGGTGCGCGCTCGCCGCCGCTGCGGCTTGGCTCGGACGGGCAGGGGCTCGATATGCCGCTGTTCGATGCAGAAGGTCGCGTGTGGCTGCGCATCCGTCACGGCATGCGTTCACCCGAAGCGGCTCATGGCCTTCGCCTGTTCACCGCCGACCTGCGCGCCGGACCCGCGCTGGCCGGGTGGCTGGGCCTGCCGCGCAGCGACGACTTCGTCGCCGGCCTGGGTCTGGACCTGCCCCTGCAGGCACGGGCCTCGGAGAAGTCCTGCGCCGCGCCCAACTGGCCGGGCACGGAAGGGTTCGTCACGGACGTACTGCTGACCAACATCGACGTGGTCAGCGCGCCACGCTGCCGCCGGCTCGACGCGCCCACCGAGCGCTGCGACGGCCCCGGCGGGGTGGAGGGCGAGGTGGTCGTGGCGCCTGCTGCCACCCTGGCCAACAGCAGCGCCGCCAATGCCACCGAGGTGCCTTGGTACCAGCAGTTCAGCGCGCCGACGGCGCCCTACGGCAACGACCAACACCCGTTCCTGGTCTGGAACCTCTACCGCATCGATGCCGACGGAACCATCCGGCAGATCGGCCGCTCCGCCCTCAAGCACGCCTTCGCCACCGCCAATACCGGCTGCCTCGATGCGACCTGTACGGGCGGCGGTTGGTCGCAGATCCTCGGACGCGGCTGTTCCGATCTCTACAGCGTGTCCAGCAACGACTGCAGCCGATTCCTTGCAAGCCGGCGCGAGGTGATCGCCGCCAGTGGACGCTGGGGCCGCTGCGGCTCGTTGTTCGATGCCGACTGCGATGGTGTGCCTGATCCGCGCATCGGGCATCCGCAGGCGTTGTTCTGCTCGGCAACCGTGGGCTCGCCCGCCAACGATGGCTACGGCCTGCGCCTGGTGGTGGCGGAAAGCGGAATCGATCCGACTCGGCATCCGGGCGCGCGTTGGTTCCTCGATGCCTGGTACGTGGTGCGCGACGACGCTGATCTGTTCAACACCATGGGCTGGCGCGAGCTGTCTCCAACCTTCGATCCGCCCGAGGTCACCTCGCGCCGCTGGCGCCTCGATCCCGCAGCCTTCGTGTCTGGCGCGCTGCTGCCGACCTGGACGGCGATGCCGGGCGCATCGCATCGATTGCACGCGGTGGTCAGCACGGACGAGGGCCAGGCAGGCCTTGGCAGCCGGGTCGAACGCCTGCCCGACGGTCGCTTCCGTTACACCTACGCCCTCATGAACTACAGCCTTGGCCGTGCCGTCACCGAGGGCAACGAGCCCAACCTGCGCGTGCTGCGCAACCTGGGCATCGACGCGCTGGCCGTGGATCTGGGCGATGTCGAGGCCGCGACCGGGATCGGCTTCGAGGATGGCGACGCCCATCCTGGCAACGACTGGAATGCCGGGCAGGCCGGCAGCCAGCTGCGCTGGAGCGCGGGCGACGGCGCCGATCTGGCCTGGGGTAGCCTGCTGCAGGTGAGCTTCGTCAGTCGGCGGCCTCCGGCCGCGGGACAGATCGATCTCGACATGGCCGAGGCGGGCGCGCCAGGGTCCTACCCTGTCGGGGCCCTGGTGCCCGATCCGGAATGGCTGTTCGGCAACGGCTACGAGTGAGTGCGTGTTCGGCGCGCGCCGCAGACGTCACTTCATGCGGTAGGTGATGCGGCCCTTGGTCAGGTCGTAGGGCGTCATCTCGACCTTGACCTTGTCACCGGTGAGGATGCGGATGTAGTGCTTGCGCATCCGGCCCGAGATGTGGGCGGTCACCATGTGGCCATTTTCCAGCCTGACGCGGAAAACGGTATTGGGCAGGGTCTCGATGACCGTGCCTTCCATTTCGATGGAGTCGTCTTTGGACATGCGTTCTCGCGGGCGGCCCTGGGGCGGTACGCCGCAGGAAAGGCGCGGATTCTGCCACGTTGGCGCCCGGGATTGAAGCGCGAGCGTCGTTTCAGGTCAGCGCCGCCACCGGCAGGCGCCCGAATGCCGGCCCCCAGTTGCCGATCCGCCCGGGTCGGTCGACCAAGGATTCAAGGCGCTGCAGGAAGTCCCGGCGCGGCAGCTCGACCGCGCCGAGGCGCAGCAGATGTGGCGAGACCACCTGCGCATCGAGCAGGGGCCAGCCCCAACCCGAAAGCACTCGGCAGAGTCCAGCCAGCGCGGCGGAGGAGGCGCCGCTTTCGTGGCTGAACATGCTCTCGCCGAAGAAGGCCTGGCCGATCGCCACACCGTAGATGCCACCCACCAGCCGCCCCTCGCCGCGCACTTCGACGCAGTGCGCATGGCCGAGTTCGTGCAGTCGGCGGTACGCGGCCTGCATGGCAGGAACGATCCAGGTGCCGGACTGGCCGCGGCGCGGGGTGCAGGCGCAGGCCGCC
>JANJTY010000029.1 GCA_024710865.1 Lysobacteraceae bacterium
TGGGCGGCTGGGGCGTGTGGTCGGCGCTATTCCAGGTGCCGGCCGATTACCAGCAGGGCGACAGCGCGCGCATCCTGTACATCCACGTGCCGAGCGCCTGGATGAGCCTGCTGGTCTATGCGGTGATGGCCTTCCAGGCCGCGCTGGCCCTGGTCTGGCGGATCAAGCTGTGCGAGATCCTGGCCATGGCCTGCGCCCCGATCGGCGCCGCCTTCACGCTCATCACCCTGCTCACCGGCGCGATCTGGGGCAAGCCGATGTGGGGCACGTGGTGGACCTGGGACCCGCGCCTGACCTCGGAGCTGCTGCTGCTGTTCCTTTACCTGGGCGTGATGGGCCTGAACGGCGCGATCGAGGACCGCCGCGCCGCGGCCCGCGCCGCCGGCTTCCTCGCCATCGTCGGCGTGGTGCTGCTGCCGATCATCCGCTACTCGGTGGAGTGGTGGAACTCGCTGCACCAGGGCGCCACCATCAAGGTGTTCGGTGAATCCAGCATCGATCCGAGCATGGTGCCGCCCCTGATCGCGCTGGTGATCGCGACCAAGTTCTGGTTCGCCGCCTCGCTGCTGCAACGCGCCCGCGTCGACCTGCTGCAGCGCGAGTCCGGCAAGGACTGGGCGCGCGCCGTCGCCGGCGTCGCCGCCGACAGGACCCGCGCCGAGGTGAAGCCGTGAGCTACGCGCCCTACGTGATCGCGTCCTACGCGGTGTTCTTCATCGTGCTGCTGTGGGACGCGCTGATGCCCTGGCTGCGCCACCGCCGCCTGATCCGCCAGATCCAGCTCAAGACGCGGCGCGACGCCGCAAGAACGACGACCGATGAATGAGATCCGCCGCCGCCGCCTGCTCCTGATCCTGCTGCTGCTCGCCGCCGCCGGCGTCGCCGCGGCCCTGGTCACCCTGGCCCTGCAGCAGAACCTGACCTACCTGCACACGCCCAGCGAGGTGCACGAGGGCAAGGTGCCAATGGACTCGCGCTTCCGCCTTGGCGGCGTGGTCTGCGAGGACAGCCTGCGCCGCACCGAGGGCAGCCTGGAGGCGCGGTTCGACATCACCGACCGCGAAGGCTGGTACGAGGTGCGCCACGTCGGCATCCTGCCCGACCTGTTCCGCGAGGGCCAGAGCGTGATCGCCACCGGGCGCGTCGTCGAGGGCCGCTTCGAGGCCGACGAGGTGCTGGCCAAGCACGACGAGACCTACATGCCGCGCGAGGTCGAGCAGGCCATGCGCAAGCCCAAGGCCGGCGCCGGCGTGGGCTGTCGACAGGGCGCGCAGGCGACCGCCGGAGCCGAGCCGTCCGAAGACCCGCAGCCGGTTGACGCCGAGGCCGAGGCCTTGCCGTCCACCTCGGAGAGCTGAGCCGTGATCGCCGAACTCGGCCAGATCGCCCTCATCCTCGCCCTGCTGGTGGCGGCGGTGCAGTCCAGCCTGCCGCTGGTCGGGGCGCAACGCGACGACGCGCGTCTGATGCAGCTCGCCCGCCCGTCGGCCTACCTGCAGCTGGTGCTGGTGGCGATCGCCTTCGCCCTGCTCACCACGAGCTTCGTGCAGCAGGACTTCTCCGTGCAGTACGTGGCGCAGAACTCCAACAGCCTGCTGCCCCTGATCTACCGCTTCTCGGCCGTGTGGGGCGCGCACGAAGGCTCGCTGCTGCTCTGGGTCCTGATCCTCTGCCTGTGGGGCGGCGCGGTGGCGCGCTTCTCGAAGGACCTGCCGCTGTCGGTCGTGGCGCGCGTGCTGGCGGTGATGGGCTGGGTCGGCATCGGTTTCCTGCTCTTCACCCTGCTCACCTCCAAGCCCTTCGACCGCCTGCTGCCGGCTGCGGTGGAGGGCCGCGACCTGAACCCGCTGCTGCAAGACCCGGGCCTGATCATCCATCCGCCCATGCTGTACGCGGGCTACGTCGGCTTTTCGGTCGCCTTCGCCTTCGCCATCGCGGCCCTGCTCGAAGGCCGTGTTGACGCACGCTGGGTACGCTGGTCGCGTCCGTGGACACTGTGGGCCTGGTCCATGCTCACCCTCGGCATCGCGCTGGGCAGCTGGTGGGCCTATTACGAGCTCGGCTGGGGCGGCTGGTGGTTCTGGGACCCGGTCGAGAACGCCTCCTTCCTGCCCTGGCTGGTCGGCACCGCCCTGATCCATTCGCAGGTCGTGACCGAGAAGCGCGGCTACTTCACCGGCTGGACCCTGCTGCTCGCCATCGCGGCCTTCTCGCTCTCCCTGCTCGGCACCTTCCTGGTGCGCTCGGGCGTGCTGACCAGCGTGCACGCCTTCGCCTCCGATCCCGAGCGTGGCCTGTTCATCCTCGCCTTCCTGGCCGTGGTCGTGGGCGGCTCGCTGCTGCTCTACGCCCTGCGCGCGCCCGGCGACGAGAACGCCAAACCCTTCGCCGGCCTGTCGCGCGAGACGCTGATGCTGGTGAACAACCTGGTGTTTTCGATCTCGGCCGCGATGGTGCTGCTCGGCACGCTCTATCCGCTGTTCGCCGAAGCCCTGGACCTGGGCAAGATCTCGGTCGGCCCGCCCTACTTCGCCCTGCTCTTCACCCTGCTGATGATCCCGATCGTGCTGCTGATGCCGTTCGGGCCCATCGCGCGCTGGCAGCGCGAATACCTGTCGCGCTTCCGCGCCCTGTTCCTGCTCGCCGCTATCCTGCTGCCGGTCTCGTTCGGCCTGGCCTGGCTGGCGGCCGACGCGCACGCCCTCAAGACCTGGGGCGGCATCGCCGGCGGCCTGTGGCTGATGCTGGGCACCGTGCTCTACCTGCTGCGCCGCGCGCGCAGCGGCCCGCTGAACGCCGAGACCGCCGGCATGCTGCTCGCCCACTTCGGCGTCGGCGTGTTCGTGTTCGGCGTGCTGATGACCGAGAGCACCAGCATCGAGAAGGACGTGGCGGTGCGCAGCGGCGAGGTGGTCGAGGTGCGCGGCTTCAGCTTCCGCTTCGACGGCGTG
>JANJTY010000030.1 GCA_024710865.1 Lysobacteraceae bacterium
GCGCCTAGAACCAGCAGATATAGGATACATTCCAGCAGCAGCGGCGTTAGCAGGGCCTGGTCCAGCCGGATGTCCGAGGCCGAGGCCGTCATGCCGTCGTAGGGCTGCAGCCAGAGCATCAGCCCGAGCGAGTACAGCGCATGCAGCAGCCCGATCGATGTCGCTGCCAGGACGTGGACGGCCAGCGGCAGCGCCCGCGGCGGCGACATCGGAAAACGTCGCGCCAGCCGCACGATCAGCAGCGTCGGCGCCAGCCACACCAGCCAGACCGCGACGTGGAAGCCCAGCAGCCGGGCGATGTCGTGCCCGTGCGTGGCCATGCTGATCCACACCTGGATGCCGGACACCAGGCCAAAGAGCAGCCAGAACGCAGCGGCGGCGAGCAGGAATGGGTGGGTCATCATTGGGGGCAGTGTGCCGGATCGCGAATGCCGAAGTCCCCCTCCGCGCTGCGCCGTCGGCGGCGCTGGTGGTTCAGGGCAAACCGGGGTTCTGCGCGGCAATCATGGCTTGCGCGGCTCCGCAGGCTGCCCCAGTCGCGAGGCGAGGGACCCGCGGCGATGCGGGGCCTTCCTGCTTCTCGGCCGGACCGGCGCAAAGCGAAGCTTCAGCGGCGGCGGGGACACGGCATTCCGCCCGGGCAGTGCCGACCGACGTCGACGCGCGGCTCCGCGCGCGCGACCCACTTCCTCAGGGCATGGCCGCCGTCGAGTCCGCTGGCGCCTCGGCCACGGTCGGCGCGAATACCGCATCGAAGCGCGCCCTGGCCGCCTCGTCCGCCGCCGGATCGCGGCTCAGGTAGATCTCTTCCGCGAAGCTGTGCATGCGCAGTCCGAAGGCCGCCAGCGCCGGCGTCGGGTCGATGATCTGACTCGACTCGGCGCTGCCGGCCAGCACCGGCCCGAGGTCGACACCCAGGCGCTCGCGCGAGAGGCGCTGGATATCGTCCAGCGTGTAGCGCGCATCGGCGCGCGCGAACTCTGCGTACAGCGCCGCCATCAGGTCGGGCAGGCCGAAGCGGTCGCCGCTGCGGCTGCGCAGTTCGGCATCGATCATGAGGCCGGTGATGGCGCCGCCGCCGTAGACCAGCAGGCGGTTCGCCGCCTTTTCCTGGCCGGACTCGCGCAGGCTCATGTCGAGGCGCTGCAGCAGGCGCGCCAGTACCTGCCGCTGCTGATGCAGCTCCAGGCGCTTGAGCACCAGCGCCTCGGGGTAGAAGCCGTTCTGCGCCAGGGTCGCGATGGTCAGGTAATCGGTGATGCCCTCCTTGAACCACTCCTCGCGCGCATCGGCCGGCACCAGGCTGAGGCCGTTCCAGAAATGCAGCAGCTCATGCGCCATGGTGTGGCCCCAGACCACCCGTCCGGCGTCGTCGGCATCGCCGACGATGAGCTGGCTGAAGCTGTTGCTGAAGGCGCCGCCATCGCCGATCTCGCCCTCGTTGACCACCACCAGGTAGCGCGTGGCCAGGGGCTGGCCGCCGAACAGGTCGGCATAGGTACGTGCCTGGCGGTCGAGTAGATCGCGGAACTGCGGCACCGCATCGCGGTAACGCGAGCCCAGCACCAGACTGATCTCGACGCCGCCGGCCTGGATCGTCTCGGCATGGGCCCGGCCGACGAAGGCGACGTTGTTGAGCAGCTCGCGGCGGTTGGCGGCGAGGAAACTGTGTTCGCCCGCGGCGCGCTGCCAGGGCGTATAGGCCTGCCAGCCCTCGGGCAGCTCGAAGCGAATCTCCATCGGACCCTGCATCGCGGGTCCACCGTCGGCGAACAGCAGGCTGGAGAGCTTGAACAGCCAGCCATCCGCGCTACGGTAGGCCACTTCCTCCTTGCCGGCCGGCCAGGTGAAGTCGTCGTGTTCGAGCCGGACCGAATAGCTCAGGCTGAGGCGCTGACCGGGCCGAACTTCGTAATCGCCGACGCCGAGGTAGCGCGGGCTGAGCAGGTCGCCCTCGGCATCGCGCACCTGCAGATCCTCGACCAGGTCGGCGATGCCTTCCGGCAGCCCGGGTACCGCCTGCACGTCGAACATCGAGAGGTAGGTCGAATCGACCCAGATCGATGCCTCGACCCAGGCCCGGCGCTGGGCGTCGTCGATCGCCACGCGGTAGCGGTTCGGCTGCCCGTCGTACGCGGCCCTGGGCAGCCACTGGTAGCGGTAGTGGTAGGCGGCCGCGGCCAGCAGAAGCAGGGGCAGGAGTAGCAGGACACGGCGCATCGGGGGCTCCACGGGGCAAGGAATCGGGATTGGATGCAGTCGGCCGCGAGAAGGTTGCATCGTGCTGCGCGCCGATCGGCTCCCCTGCGCTCGGCGGCATGGACGCCAGCGCGGCGCGCCTGGCCAAGGCCTGCGCACCGCCCGGATGAATGCATGCGATGCGCATCAGTTGGCGCAACGGGACGACGCAGCGGATCGTTCGCTGTCAGGTCAGTCCCGCCTCACCAGCGACGGGTTGGCCGTGGCGGCGCGGAACGCACGAGGCCGCCCGGCGCGGCAGGCTTGAGGCTTGCTTGAGGCGCCATCGCCAGGCTTTGGCGGCCGCCATCCCCGCGGCCATGCACGGACTGCCCATGGACCTGCCCACGCCTCGCCGTACCGACGATATCGCCACCCCGCCGCTGCCCGGACCTGCGGGCGAGTGGCGCGCTTTCCTCGCCCGCATGCTGCGCCACCCGCGCACCGTCGGCGCGGTCGCGCCGTCCAGCCCGGCCCTGGCGCGGGCCATGATCGAGGCAGCGCTGCCCCTGCACGAGCCCGTGCTCGAACTGGGTGCAGGCACCGGCGTCTTCAGCCGCGCGCTGCTGCGTGCCGGGGTGGAGCCCGCTCGACTGCACGCGGTCGAGTGCCTGCCGGA
>JANJTY010000087.1 GCA_024710865.1 Lysobacteraceae bacterium
TGCGCTCGTCCTGGCCTGCCACCAGGGCTGGTTCTCGGCCCACCTGGCGCGGCGCGGCTTCGCCGAGGTGCAGGCGGTGGACGCGCGCGACGAGCACGTCGCCGATGCCAGCCTGATCCAGCACGCCCTCGGCCTGGGCACGATGACGGTGAGCCAGGGCGACGTGCATGCCCTGCCCCTGCAGGCGATGGGGAGCTTCGACCTCTGCCTCTGCTTCGGCCTGATCTACCACCTGGAGAACCCGGTCGGCGCGCTGCGCGTGGCGCGGGCGCTGACCCGCCGCCTGTGCCTGGTCGAGACCCAGGTCGTGCCTGGCCTGACCGGCTGGGTCGACTACGGCAGCTACCGCTTCGTGCGCCCGCTCAAGGGCAGCTTCGGCATCATCGACGAAACCGAGGAAACCCACGGGCCCGAGGCCAGCACCACGGGCATCTGCCTCGTGCCCAGCATCGAGGCGCTGGTGTGGATCCTGCACAAGGTCGGCTTTTCGCGCGTCGAGCTGCTGCCGGTGCCCGAGGACGGCTACGAGCAGCTGGTGCATCGCAAGCGCGTGATGGCGGCGGCCTGGGTCTGAGCCGCCTCAGCCGCCGAGTTTGGCCAGATAGGCGATCAGCTGGGCGCGCTGGCGCGCGTTGAGCAGCTTGAACAGCGGCAGCAGGCGCTTGATCAGCTGCGGCAACTGCGGAACCACACGGCCGGCCTGGCCGCTGCCGATCAGGCCGATGGCGGCATCAAGGCCCAGCGCTGCGGGCTCCGCGGGCGCTGCAGCGGCTGCGACCTCCGCCGCCGGTCGCGACGCGGGAGCGGCGGCGCGAGCGGGGTCAGCCGGCGGCGGCGGCGGCTGCGCAATGGGTCGCGCAGGCGGCGGGGCGGTCGGCGTCGCGACGGCTGGCGTGGCCGGCGGCGCGGCGGGTGCCGACCTTGGCGGGGATTCGACCGGTGCCGGCGCCGAGGGTGACGCCTTCGCTTCGGCGGAAGCCGGCTTCTCGGCCGGGGCCGGCTCCGCGCCGAGTCCCGCTGCGCCCAGCAGCGCGGCCATCTGGCGCACATCGAATTCGATGGCGCCCTCCAAGAGCGTGGCCGCCGGCGTTTGCTCGACGCTCCATTCGAGGTCCGGCTCGGCCTCCGGCGGCTGGTCGCAGCGCCCCACGACGCGATTGCCACCCGCCTTCAGCGCCTGCAGCAGCAGTTCTTCGCAGGCGCGCATCACCGCGGGCGCTTCCAGCGGCTCGCTCGTCACCGGCGACAGCACGGCGGCGCTGACGGTCACCGCGATGCCGCCACCCTGCCCCATCGCGATCTGGTGGCGGATGCGTTCGACCAGGCCCTGGCTGCCCTCGAACTGCCCCGCGGGCAGCGACAGCGCGAAGCCGGACAAGCCGATGCGGCCGACGCTGTCCTCCTTGCGGATGGACTGACGCAGGGACTGCGCGACGTGCTGCAGGAGGTCCTCGGCGACCAGCTTGCCGTGGCGCAGGAACAGGTCCTTGAAACCGTCGATCTCCATCCGCACCACGCTGAGCGGCTGGCCATGGCGGTGCATGTAAGCCAGGTCCTGCTGCAGGCGGTCGAGGAAGCCGGCCTTGTTCTCCAGCCCGGTGAGCGGATCGCGCGTGCTCTGCTGCTCGAGGCGCTTGGCGATGCGCCGGTAGTTGGCGTGCGCGCGCGCGCGCGCCAGCAGATCGACGCTGGTGAAGGGCTTGGTGATGAAGTCGGTCGCGCCGCGGTCGAGCGCCTTCTTGCGCGCGGACTCGTCGTCATCGGCGCCAGTGACGACGATCACCGGCATGTTGTTGGTGCCTTCGTCCTCGGCGGTGCGGATACGCTCCAGCAGGCCGAAGCCGTCGAGCCGCGGCATGCTCAGATCGGTGAAGACGACCTGGATGGCCGGATCGCCCTGCAGGGTGACCCAGGCCTCCATGCCGTCGCTCGCGGTGACGATGTCGAACTCGTCGCCCAGCATCTTGCTCGCCGCCTTGCGCATCAGGACGGAGTCGTCCACCAGCAGGATGCGGGTGCGGGCGGCGCTGGCTTCGCTCATGCGATCGGCCATCCAGCGCTGGGGCGGGTCCGATCCGCCCGGACCGGTGCGAGGGAGGTGAAGACTTGAGCCACGTCGGCGAGGAAACGAGTCCGGGAAGCGCGATCATAGCCCGGCCTTCACGAAATTCCGCCCCCCGGAGCACAGAACGGCGCGTGCGCCCCCGGTCCCGGTTTGGTTACTGCATGCGACGCAGTCGGCCAGCGCCACCCTGGCGCGGCTGCAGGTCGAGGAAGTCGGCCACCGGCATGGGTCGGGCGATGCCGAAGCCCTGAGCATGGTCGCAGCCGAACTCCCGCAGCAAATCGAGGGTCGCCTCGTCTTCCACGCCCTCGGCCGTTACCGAGGCCCCCAGCTCATGTGCGAGGTGGATGCTGGTGCGCACGATCGAACGGTCGCTCGCCGACGTGCGCATCGTGGCGACGAAGCTGCGGTCGATCTTCAACTCCTCCGGCGCCAGCTGGCGCAGGTAGGTGAGCGAGGAGTAGCCGGTGCCGAAGTCGTCCAGCGCGATGCCGATGCCGCGCTCGCGCAAGCGCTCGATGCGCCGCAGCACCGTGCGTGGCTCGCGCATGAGCTCGGTCTCGGTCACCTCCAGGATCAGGCGCTGGCCGCAGTCGCCGCACTGGCTCGCGATCAGCTCGCCGAGCGACTCCTCTTCCAGGTCATTGCCGGAGAGGTTGACGGCAAGGCTGAGCTCGAGGCCGGACTCGCGCCACTGGCGCAGCAGCCCGATCGCCCGCTGCACCATGTAGCAGCTCATCTCCCCGATCGCGCCTGCCTTTTCGGCCAGCGGCACGAACACCCCCGGCGACAGCGGGCCGCGCTGCGGATGGGTCCAGCGCGCCAGCATTTCGGCGCCCACGAAGCGACGCCGGCGCAGGTCGAGCTTGGGCTGGACCGCGAAGCCGAGCTCGCCGCCGGCGATTGCCTCGCGCAGTTCCGCCAGCAGGGTGAGGTCGCGCGGGTCCGGCTCCATGTCCGGTTCGTACACGCGCAGCGGCTGGCCCTGCTCCTGCGCCACCAGACAGGCCATGTCGGCCGCCCGCAGCAGGGCCGCGGGCTGCCGGCCGTGGGCGGGGAAGCGTGCCACACCGAGGCGACAGCGCTGCGCCAGCACCAGCTCGCCCAGTTCGACGCGCTGCTGGACGCGGGCGATCAATGCGCCAAGTCGCGCCTTGCCGGCCGGTTCGGACGTGCCGCGCAGCAGCAGCGCGAAGCTGCCGCGACCGAGGCTGGCGAGGCCGTGCAGCGCCTCGGTCTCGCGCAGGCGGCGGGCGATGACGCGCTGCATGTCTTCGGCCACCAGTGGCCCGGCGAGGGTCTGCAGCATCTCCAGGCCGGGCAGGTCGATGCGCACCAGCTCGGCCTGCGCGAGGGCCAGGGCCTCGTCCTGCAGCAGCGGAGCCAGGCGCTCCTCGAACGCGATCCGGTTGGGCAATCCGGTCACCGGATCATGGAAGGCCAGATGCAGCAGTCTGGCCTCGGCCGCCTGGCGCGAACTCGCCTCCTGCTCGGCACGCTGCGCTTCGGTCAGCGCGCGCCGGCGCGCGCCGCGCCAGAGCAGGCCGATCAGGACGAGCAGGGCCAGCAGCGGCAGCGCCAGCAGGACCGTTCGGAGGTAATCGGCCTCGCGCGGCACGCTCCCGGCCAGCATGTGCTCGACATGTTCGGCGTAAAGCCGGTCGAGCTCGCCGCTGCGCCGCACTTCGGCCAGGGCGAGGTCGATTCGCTGCATCAGATCCGGCCGTCCCGGCGCCAGCGCGAACGCGTAGTCGCGATCGAGCAGCGGCGGACTGAGCGCCACCAGGTCGGCCAGTCCGCGCTCGCGAATCGCGAGGTAGCCGATCGAGGTCGGCGCAAGGGCGAAGTCGGCCTTTCCCTCCGCCACGATCTCCAGCGCCAGGGCTTCCTCCGCGACCGGCACGATGGTCACCGGTGGGTCGACGCCGCGCAGGGCCTCCCAACCCAGGCCCCCGTGCTGCACCGCCACGCGCCGGCCGGACAGGGCCTCGATGCGCGGCACATGGTCTGCGCCAAGCGGTCCGAACACCAGGTGGTAGCGGCTCAGGAACGGTGCGCTGAAGGCGAAGCGGCGGGCGCGCGCCGGTGAGACGAACATCGGCACTGCATCCACCTCGCCGTGCTCGAGCGCCGCCAGGGCCGCGCTCCAGTCCCCGAGACGGAACTCGGCCTCGAAGCCGCCCTCGCGCGCCACCCGACGGAACAGTTCGACATCGAAGCCGGCCGGCTGGCCGTCGACGTCGAGGTAGTGGAAGGGCCGATAGCTGCGGTCGCCGCCGAACACGAGGCGCAGTGGCGGTTCGGCCGCGGACGAGGCGGTCGGCGACGCATCTGTGGCACCCGCGCCGATCAGGACCAGGGCAAGTCCGAGGCAGGCGCAGGCCAGGCAGTGGATTCGCGGGATCACTCGGATGCTCCTGCATCGCCGATCCCCCCGGAATCTTGCGCCAGCTTCCTATGCCACCGCAGGGCGGTCAAGCGTGGGGTACGGGCGGTCCCGCAGGATCAGAGCCGGACCAGAATCCGCTCGATGCCCTCGCGGTCGACCGCGCGCAGCAGCGGCGAGGCGCGCCGCCGCAACGCGCCGAAATCACTGTCGCGCACCGCGCGGCGCACCTCGAGCAGGCTGGACGGATGCAGGCTGAACTGGGTCAAGCCGAGCGCCAGCAGCAGGCGGGTGTAGGCCGGGTCGCCAGCGATCTCGCCGCAGATGGTGACCGGCAGCTGCCAGCGTCGACCACTGCCGAGCACGTCATGCAGCACCCGCAGCACGGCCGGATGCAGGGGTGAATACAGGTCGGCGACGGCGTCGTTGTTGCGGTCCACCGCGAGCAGGTACTGCACCAGGTCATTGGTGCCGATCGAGAGGAAATCAACCGCGTCCTTCAGGCTGCCGAGCGACATCGCAGCGGCGGGCACCTCGATCATCCCACCCACCTGCACGCGCTCGCCGCAGGCCTGGCCCGTGCTGCGCAGGCCTTCGGCGCATTCGGTCACGAGCGCGCGGACCTCGCTCATCTCGCGCCGCGAACAGACCATCGGCACCAGGATGCGCACCGGGCCATAGGCGGCAGCGCGCAGGATGGCGCGCAGCTGGGCCGCGAACAGCGGCCGGCGCGCCAGCGACAGCCGCACCCCGCGCAGGCCCAGGGCCGGATTGGGCTCGCGCGCCAGCGCAAGCCCCGTGGCGTCGGCCTTGTCGGCACCGAGGTCGAGGGTGCGGATGGTGACCGGGCGACCGCCCATGCCCAGGACAAGGTCGCGGTAGATCTGGAACTGCTCGTCCTCGTCCGGCACGCCGGGGCGCTGCAGGAAGAGGAACTCGGTGCGGTAGAGGCCCACGCCGTCGGCGCCGAGGGCAAACGCCTCTGCGACGTCCTCGGGCGACTCGGCGTTGGCGAACAGGCGGATGTCGACCCCATCGGCGGTGCGCGTCGGTGCCGTGCGCAGCTTGGCCAGCCGACGCCGCTCGCGCTCGCTCCCGCGGCGGCGGCGCTGGAACTCCGCGAGGTCATCGGCATCCGGCTCGACGATCACTGCACCGCGCTCGCCGTCGACCAGCAGCAGGTCGCCGTCGTTGACCCGGCCGAGCAGTTCGTGCACCGCCGCGACCAGCGGCAGGTGCAGCGAACGCGCCAGGATGGCGCTGTGCGAAAGCGCGCTGCCGCCGGAGGTCACCACCGCCAGCACGCCGCGCGCGCTGAGGTGGGCCAGTTCCTGCGGCGCGACGCTGTCGGTCACCAGGATCTCGCCGGCCTGGCCTTCGGGTGCGGCGGCATCGCGGCGGCGGTGAAGTTGGGCATAGATGCGCCCTACCACCTGGTCCAGGTCTTCGCGCCGGCTGCGGAAGTAAGGGTCGTTGATGCTGTCGAACACCATCGCCAGGCGGTCGCGCTGCAGCTTGAGCGCGTACACCGCGCTGTAGCGGCCGGTGCGGATCAGCGCGTCGATGCCCGAGATCAGTTCCGGATCGTCCAGCAGCAGCGCGTGCAGGTCGAAGAACTCGCCCAGCTCCGGCGCGACCGAGCCCTGCAGGGTGCGGCGCAGGGCCTCGAGCTCATCGCGCGCGGCGGCGATGGCATCGTGCAGGCGTTCGACCTCGGCCTCGACCGCGTCGGCCTCAATGCGCTGCTCCTCGACCTCCAGCGCCTGCGGCTCGCGGATGCGCACCCGGCCCAGGGCCAGGCCGCGCGAGGCGATGACGCCGGAGAGCGCAGTGCGCATGCTCATTCGTCCTCGTCGAAGCGGCGCAGGAACAGGGCCTCGACCGCGTCCAGCGCAGCCTCCGCCTGCTCGCCCTCGGCCCGCACGCGCAGGCGCGTGCCCTGGCCGGCAGCCAGCAGCATCACGCCCATGATGCTCTTGGCATTCACTTCGCGCCCGCGCGCGACCAGGGTGACGGTGGCGCGGAACGGCGCCAGGGTCTGCACCAGCCGGGTCGCCGCCCGTGCGTGCAGCCCGAGGCGGTTGATGATCTCGAGGTCGCGCTCAGGCATGTCCGCTGATCACCCCATTGCGGCCACCGTTGGCGGCGGTACGGGCCAGTTCGTCGAGTCCCTGTTCGGGGTAGTTGCAGCAGCGCAGCAGCATGGACAGGTTGAGACCGGCGACGCGTTCGGTGCGCGTGCCGAGCGCACCGAGGCGCTGCGCCAGGTTGCTGGGCGAAGCACCGTAGAGATCGGTCAGCAGCAGCACGCCCTCGCCCTGGTCGACGCGGCGCATCGCGCCGCTGGCGGCCGGGAGGAGCTCGTCCGGCCGCGCATCGAAGGGCACCTCGAAGGCCTCCGCCGCCAGCGGCAGGCGGCCGAGGATGCGCGTGGCGACCCGCAACACGGCGGGCCCGACCTCGCTGTGCGTGACGAGCAGGATTCCGACGGGCATGGCGTGAAACTTAGCACGCGCCGACTGTCGGCAAAGCGCCGTCGGTTCGGACGGCACACCGCCGCCGCGATCCGCCCGTTCAGGCGCGGTTAGGCAAATACGAATGGGAACGGATTGCATTGCTTCCGGCAGGGGCTCAGGCTGGATTCGACGCGTCGCGGGCCAGACAGGGAAGCCCGGTCGGCGCGACGCGCAGGCTTCCGGGTGCGCCCCGGCGCGCCCGGAGATCCCCACTCCGAGGAGATCCATCCCATGGTCCTGAGCCCGAACGCGCCGCATCCGTTCCGCCCCCTGCGCCTGCCCCGCCTGCAGTTCGACCGCAGCCTCGCCATCGCCCTCGCCCTCAGCCTGCACCTGGCCTTCGGGCTGTGGATGGCGATGCCGGTGTCGGTCGCGCCGGATCCTTCTGCGCCGGTGTCGCCGGTCGAGCCGCAGGAGCGCATCATCGTCGAGCCGGTGAAGGCCAGGGTGGTCGAGAACCTGCCGCCTCCGCCGCCCTTGGCCCCGCCGCTGCGGCGGGTCGAGACGCCGCCCGCGGTCGAGCCGCAGCCCACGCCCGTGGTGATCGACACGCCGGCCGAGTGGAGCCTGCCTGCGCCCGAGACGACCCCCGTGGCCGAGTACGTGAGCGAAACGGCACGCGTGGCCGCGCCGGCGGAATCCGGCGTGCCGCTGGCCTATGGCGTGGCCAGCCCGCCGCCCTACCCGCGCGACGCGGCACGCCTCGGGCACGAGGGCACGGTGATGCTGAAGGTGCTGGTGGACGAAAGCGGCGCGATCCTGCAGGTCGGCGTCGAGCAAAGCAGCGGCCACCGCAGCCTGGACCAGGCCGCCCTGCGCCACGTCAAGCGCGAGTGGCGCTTCCGGCCGGCGATGGTGGATGGGCGCGCGGTCCGCGCCTGGGCGATCGTGCCGATCGAATTCTCCCTGCTCTGAATCCGGAACGCGGGCGCGTCGACACGGCGCGCCCGCCCGCCTCGGTTACCATTCCGCGGTGCAGATCCGTGCCCTCACCCTCGAC
>JANJTY010000193.1 GCA_024710865.1 Lysobacteraceae bacterium
CCTGTCCTGTGGGCTGGCGATGGGGGCGGAGACTCCGAATTGTGGCGACAAAGGGGCACGGCGGCCAGCCGAGGCGTGCACCGGGCACGCCAGGCCGTCACATCCACCTGCAACGAACCGTCTTTCCTGCGCATCGAAGGAGAAGCGTCCCGTCGCTTCGCGCCGGCGGGTCGCAGCGCGGTTTCGCGTTATCCGGTGCGTCCGGAGCGCTGCAGTGGGCGGATCCGCGGACAACTGAATCCCGAAAAGCGGACAGTCAGGTCGGACACGCACCTTACAACCCGTTGATTTACATAGCCTCAGACGCTGGCACGAAACTCGCATTGCTGTAGCCATCTGCCCACCCCATCCACCGGAACGCCGCCATGCCCCTTGTCCTCGCCAAGATCGCCCTCCGCCTCGCCGTTCCCCTGATCAGCGTGCTGGCCCTGTACCTCGCGGGCGAGCCGGTCGAGCGGGATGCCGCCAGCCCCGCGGCAGTGATTGCCGTCAACTGCGAGGTGCCAGGCCTGCGCGACGAACTGGCCCACTCGCGCGTCCTGGTAGAGCAGGGCAAGGCCGACATGCTCCGCGCCGCCGCCAGCATGCGTTGGCTGGTGACCCTGCCGACCGCCAGCAGCAAGCGCTGCAGCAGCCCCGACTGCACCGGCTGAACGGCCGTGCGGTTACACGGGCAGGCTTCCGGCCAGGGAAGGCCAGGCGCCGGTCGGGCCCCGCGGCACGCGCCGCGAAGCGTCTGATCCCGGCGCCCACCCTCTCCGCCACCCCACCGGCGGAGCCCCGGTGCGCTCCTCCAGCGCGCCCCGCCCCGCCAGGACGGCGCCGGCGTTAAACCCAAGCGACGTCCCCCGCGAGCCGGCAGGAAGCCGGCTTCTTTTTGCACGATTGGCGCCGCCAACTCGACAGCCTGCGCCTGCGCGGGTGACCATTGCTCGTTTTCCCCTGGCCCATCCGCATGCGCGACACCCCCGCGCCCCGCGTCGACCGCCCGCTCACCGCGCGCCGTTTCTGGCGAGCGACGCTGTGGCTGTTCTCGCTTGGCACCGCGCTGGGCTTGCTGCTCTCCAGCCAGCAGCTGGTCGACGACCTCACCGACGGCGGCAGCAACCGCCTGCTGGCGATCCTGCTGAAGGAACTCACCGGTGCCTACGCCGCGGTGCTGATGGTGCCGGTGATGGTCTGGGTCGCGCGCCGCTTCCCCTTCTCCGGCGGTCGTGCCCTGCGCAGCCTGGGCCCACACCTCCTCACGATCGCGACGATCGCGCTCGCCCATACCGTGCTGATGGTCGGCTCGCGTGCGTTGCTGTTCCCGCTGTTCGGACTGGAGGCGCCCGATCCGGACACGCTTTCCGGCCGCGTCCTGAAGACCCTGCCGGTCCTGCTCATCGCCTATACGCTGACGATCGCGGTGACCGGCATCGTCGATCGCTACCGCGCCGCGCGCGATCGCCAGGTCGAGGCCGAAAAACTGCGCTCGCGCCTGTCCGAGGCCCAGCTCGAGGCGCTGCGCAGCCAGCTCGAACCGCAGTTCCTGCTCAGCACCTTGCGCACGATCTCCGAGCTGGTCTACAGCGATCCGCGCGCGGCCGAGGAGATGATCACCCGGCTCTCGGCCCTGCTGCGCCACGCCTTCGAACGCCGCGGCGACCACGAGACCACCCTGGCCGAGGAGCTCAAGATGCTCGAGCTCTACCTCGAACTGATGCGGCAACGCTTCGCCGAGCGCCTGTTCATCCGGGTCGACGTGCCGACCAACCTGCGCCGACTGAAGGTTCCGCGCCTGCTGCTGCAGCCGCTGGTGGAGAGCGCGATCCGCAACGGAGCCGATCCCAGCTGCTCGCTGGTCAGCGGCCAGGTCGTGGTGCGCGCCGAAGGCGACCACCTGCTGCTGCGGGTGCAGGATCGAGGCCCCTGTGCGGCCGAGGGACTCGGCTCGCGCGGGGCCGCCATCGCCAATCTGGCCGAGCGCATCCGTGCCCTCTACGGAACGGGCTACGGGATCGACTTGGTCGACGCCTCCGAGGGCGGCTCCGAGCTGCGCATCACGCTGCCGCTGCGCGGCGAAATCGCGACCGGACCGGATTCGGCCCAGGGCGCGCCCTTGGTCGCTTGATTTCCGCCCGCGCCGGCGTCACGTTGGGCGGATGACCCAGACCGCCAACCCCCTGCTCGCCGACGCCGAGCTGCCCGACTTCCCGGCCATCCGCCCGGAACACGTCAATCCCGCCATCGACGCCCTGCTGGCCGAGTTCCGCGCCGCGGTCGACCGTCTCACCGCCGACCCGGCCGCGCGCGACTTCGAGCGCCTGATGGCGCCGCTGGAGCGCCTGGAGGAGCGCCTCGGACGCGCCTTCGCGCCGGTCTCGCACCTGCACGGGGTGAAGGACTCGCCCGAGCTGCGCGAGGCCTACAGCGCCGCGATCGAAAAATTGACCGAGCACAGCACCGAACTGGGCCAGAACCGCGCCCTGTTCGAGGCGGTCGAGGCACTGGCGAGGACGCCGGGCTTCGCCGCGCTCGACCGCCCGCGCCGCACCCTGGTGGAGGACAGCCTGCGCGGCTTCCGCCTCTCCGGCGTGGCGCTGGAAGGCGAAGCGCGCGAACGCTTCAAGGCGATCCAGAGCGAACTCTCGCGCCTGTCCACCGAGTTCGAGGAGGCCGTGCTCGACGCCACCGACGCCTGGAGCCGGCCGCTGTCGGCGCACGAGTTGGCCGGCCTGCCGGAGTCGGCGCGCGCGATGCTGCGCAGCGCGTCCCAGGCCAAGGGCCAGGATGATGGCCACGTCGCCACGCTCAAGGGCCCGGTGGTGCAGGCCATCCTGACCTACGCGGACGACCGCGCCCTGCGCGAAGCGGTCTACACCGCCTACCAGACCCGCGCCTCGGACCAGGGCCCGGATGCGGGCCGCTTCGACAACGGCGC
>JANJTY010000264.1 GCA_024710865.1 Lysobacteraceae bacterium
CTGCAGCACACCCTCGACGACCTGACCCGGCAGTACGAGACCCTGCTGCTGCAGCAGTCGCGCGTCAGCTCGGACCTGCAGGAAGGCTTGATGCGCACCCGCATGGTGCAGTTCGAGTCGCTGGTGCCGCGCCTGCGCCGCATCATCCGCCAGACCGCCGGCGAGCTCGGCAAGAAGGCCCAGCTCAAGGTCGAAGGCGCGCAGGGCGAAATGGACCGCAACGTCCTGGATCGCATGACGGCTCCGCTGGAGCACATGCTGCGCAATGCCCTCGCGCACGGGCTCGAACTACCCGAGGATCGCGCACGCAACGGCAAGGCGGAGGAGGGCACCGTCCGCATCGCGCTCAGCCGCGAGGCCTCGGAAGTGGTGATCCGCGTCACCGACGACGGCCGCGGCATGGACCGCGACGCGATCCGGCGCAAGGCCATCGAGCGCGGCTTGCTGAAGCCCGACGCGGTGCTGTCCGACCGCGACTTGTTCGGGTTCGTGCTCGAGACGGGTTTCTCGACCGCCGAGAGCGTGAGCAAGATCGCCGGTCGCGGCGTCGGCATGGATGTCGTCAACAGCGAAATCAAGCAGCTCGGCGGGCAGCTCTTCATCGACTCCGAGAAGGGCAAGGGTACGACGTTCACGGTGCGCCTGCCGTTTACCCTCGCGGTAACCCAGGCGGTCCTGGTGGAGATGAACGAGATCACCTACGCGGTGCCGATCACCTCGGTGCAGGGCGTGGCGCGCATCGCGCGCGAGGAGCTCGAAAAGCAGCTCAAGCTGGAGAATCCGAGCTTCGAGTACGCCGGCGAGGACTACGCCATCTACGACCTTGGCCTGTTGCTCGACCAGACCCATGCGCGGGCCGAGGACAGCCTGCAGATCCCCATTCTGCTGGCCCGGTCGGGCGACCTGCGCGCGGCGATCTGCGTCGATGCGGTGGTTGGCAGCCGCGAGATCGTGGTCAAGCCGACCGGTCCCCAGGTCAGCTCGGTGCCGGGCATCTTCGGCGCGACCATCATGGGCGATGGCAGCGTGGTCGTGATCCTCGACGTCGCGCCGATGGTGCGGCGCTCGGCGGCCCTCAAACAAAGCGGCGACGCGCCGGTGCGCGCCGAGGCGCCGGAGGCACGGCGTGTGCCGCTGGTGATGGTGGTGGACGACTCGATCACCATGCGCAAGGTCACCAGCCGCGTGCTGGAGCGCCAGAACTACGAAGTCATGACCGCCAAGGACGGCGTCGACGCGATTGAAAAGCTGCAGGAACGCGTGCCGGACGTGATGCTGCTCGACATCGAGATGCCGCGCATGGATGGCTATGAGCTCGCCACCCACATGCGCAACGACGCGCGTCTCAAGGGCGTGCCGATCATCATGATCACCTCGCGCACCGGCGAGAAGCACCGCCAGCGCGCGTTCGAGATCGGCGTGGACCGCTACCTCGGCAAGCCGTACCAGGAGAACGAACTGATGCGGAACGTCCAGGAAATCCTGCAGGTGGGTCGTGGCGGCGGTGGCTGAGCGCGCCGTCGCGGTTGCCCTCCTGGGCCGGGCCGACGACGCCCGCGCCCAGCTGCGGCTCGCGCTCGACGAGCTCGGCGCGGCCGTGGTGGTCGAGGCCGATCCCACCGCGGTCGCAGTGGGCGACATCAGTGCCGGACGGCCTGACGTGGTGCTGGTCAACCTCGAGCCCGGTCTGGAGGATGCACTGGACCACCTCCAGCCGCTGTTCGACAACCCCGATGTGCGCGTCGTCTTCAACGAGTCCGAGGTGAGTTCGCAGCTCTCCGGCTGGGATCGGGCACGCTGGGCCCGCCATCTCGCGGCCAAGCTCCTTGGTCACGGCCGCACCATGCCGCCGCCGCCGCCCGGCGCCGAAATCCTGCCGGACATGAACCTGGTTCCTTCGCCGGGTGCGCCGCTAACACCAGCCCAGATGACCGGCGACGTCGCGCTGGAGGGCTTCACCGCCGAGGCCGAGGGCAGCGCCGACAGCGTGCCAAGCGAACCGCGGCTCGACGCGCTGGAGATCGGCAGCGGGTTCGAGGATGCGATGACGGTGGCGCCGCAGGCGGCGGACGCCGCCCCGGCAGCGGAGGAGTTTGACCTCGACCTGGGCGAGATCGCCGATGCCCTCGCCACCAGCGGCGCGAAGCCGGAAGTGCAGGGCGCGAGCGTGCCGGATGCCGCGCCGCCGACGGACGAGAGCTTCAGCTACGCGTTCGATCCGGTTGGTTTCGAACTCGAACCCGATGCAGCACCCCAGGCGCAGGTCGCCTCCCTGTCCGAGGACCTGGACGGGCAGTTCGATTTCCTCGATGCCGATACGGCGGAAGCGACCCGCAGCGGTTTCGATGCGAGCTTGGACGAATCCGTGTCCGTCGCATTCGAAAGCGTTGCGCTGGACGATGGTCAAGCCGCGTCGGTCGAGGAATTCGATGGCCTCGACCTTGAGCCGGCGACCGAAGCGGCGGCAGAGGTCGAGGTCGAGGACTCCGCCTTGCTGGACGAGACCCTGGCCGGATTCGATCTTGACTCCGCGGCCGAGGTTCGGCTCGGTGACCTCGCCCTGGACGCCGACGAGACCCTGCTCGAAGCCGACGATGACCTGGCTCGCTTGGCCGCCGCGTTCGACGCCCAGTCCGATGCCGCTGCGATGCCGACGCACGGTGCGGTATCCGACCTGGACTTCCTGGATCTTTCCGACGCGACGGAGCAGGCCCAAGCTGCGCCCGCCCCGCCGCCGATTCCCGTGGTCGAGCCCGTCGCGGAGCCGGCGAAGAGCCCGCCCAAAGCTTCCAGTTTCAACTTCGGCAGCCTGTCGCTGGAGCCGATGCACGAGGGCGAGGCCTCCGTCGGCAGGGCGCCTCCTGCGGCCCAGCCGGCGCAGCCAAAACCCGCTGCGGCCAGGTTCGACTTCGACGCGCTCGGACTCAGCCTGGAGCCGCTGGAGGAAACCACCAGGGCGGCCGACGCGCCCCCCGCGCGGTTCGATGCGGCCGACCTGGATCTGGATCTCGACGAGCCCGCGCCGGCGCCCGCAACGGCTACGGACTCCCGCGGTATCGACCGCATCGTGGTGCTGGGGGCCTCGATCGGTGGGCCGGACGCGCTGCGCAGTTTCCTGGCCGAGATCCCACCCGGCTTCCCCGCCTTGTTCCTTCTCGCCCAACACCTCGACTCGGGCTTTTTCGAGAAACTCGCGGAGCAGCTGCAGAAGGTCAGCCAGCTGCCGGTTCGACTGCCGTCCGACGGCATGCGCCTGGGCAGCGGCGAGGTGCTCGTGGTGTCCGCCAACGAGCGCGTGCGCGTCGATCGCCAGGGCAACCTGCGTCTCGAACCGCACGACAACCGGCCGGCCTACAGCCCCTCGATCGACACCGTGCTGCGCGACGCCGCCGACATCTTCGGCCCGCGCGCGCTGGCGATCATCTTCAGCGGCATGGCGGGGGACGCGATCGAAGGCGCCACGCATCTCGCGGCACGCGGCGGCGAGGTCTGGGTGCAGGATCCGTCCAGCTGCGTGGTGAGTTCGATGGTGGATGGCATCCGCAGCCGCGGACTCGCCGAGGTCGTGGCCAGTCCGCGCGAGCTCGCGCGCCAACTGGTCGAACGCTTTTCGCGGTCTGGCTGACCGCAACCTTTCCGGGAGCCTCCGTGGCACAGAACCAGTCGGACATTCGAGGCGTGTTGATTTCCGTCACCAACGGACGCCTGCTGCTGCCCAACGCAACCGTGGCCGAGGTCATTACCTACGCCGAACCCGAATTGGTGCCGGGCGCACCGGACTGGCTGCTCGGTCGGCTGCGCTGGCGCGGCTGGCGTCTCCCGCTGGTCTCCTTCGCGCGGTTCTCGGGCTTGGCCAAGTCGGAGGGCGAACTCGGCGCGAAAGTGGCGGTGCTGAAGGGCATGGGCGGCGTGCCCAAGGTGCCCTTCACCTGCCTGCTCACCCAGGGCTTTCCGCGTCTTACCACGGTCTCCGAGGACTTGTTGCTGGAGTCCGGCGAGGATGCCACGCGCCCGGGTGTGCTGCGCCACGTTCTGCTGCGTGACGATCCGGCCATGATTCCGGATCTCCCTGCGATCGAGACCCTCGTGGCCGAGGTGATGGCGCAGGCGGCCTGAGGGTTTCGAGTCCTGACTCCCAGGGAATCGCGGACCGGCTGCTCGCAGCCTCGGATTCTGCGGCGGGCTCACGGGTGGCAGTCCGCGGCCCCCATTCCTTGAGCCGTTCACCCGCTGGGGTGTTCCCGCGGCCGCGCTCGTCTGCTGCGGTGCGTGCTGGGCCCTCACCGATCGGTCCCTTGCACGCGGGCGTGTGCGTGTTATTTTGCCCGGCTTTCCCGCAACGAAGCCGTCCATGAACGAATCCGTCAGCCGCCGCGCCGCCACGGTCAACGCACGCATTTCGCCCCGCGGTGGGCTCGATGTGCTCTCGCGCGACGAAGTCGGCCGCCTGCGCGACGCATCCGCCGGGGGCCTGCACGACCTGCTGCGGCGCTGTGCGCTCGCGGTGTTGACTTCCGGCAGCGCGTCGGACGATCCGCGTGCAGCACAGGAGCGGTATCCCGATTTCGACATCCAGGTCCTGCAGCAGGACCGCGGAATCAAGATCGAGCTGAGCAACGCGCCGGCCGAGGCCTTCGTGGACGGCCAGCTGATCGTCGGCATCGCCGAGCTGCTGTTCTCGGTCGTGCGCGACATCGCCTACGTCGCCACCGAAGTCCAGAACAACAGCCTGTTCGACCTGCGCGAGCCGGCAGGCATCACCAACGCCGTGTTCGAGATCCTGCGCAACGCGCGCGTGCTTTGGCCACACGTCGAGCCCAATCTGGTGGTCTGCTGGGGCGGCCATTCGATCCCGCGCCACGAGTACGAGTACACCAAGGCGGTCGGCTACGAGCTGGGCCTGCGCGGTCTCGATATCTGCACCGGCTGCGGCCCGGGTGCGATGAAGGGGCCGATGAAGGGCGCGACCATTGCGCACGCCAAGCAGCGCCGCGGCCTCAATCGCTACATCGGCATCACCGAGCCCGGCATCATCGCGGCCGAATCGCCCAACCCGATCGTCAACCACCTGGTGATCATGCCGGACATCGAGAAGCGCCTCGAAGCCTTCGTCCGCACCGGCCACGGCATCATCGTCTTCCCCGGCGGCGTCGGCACCGCCGAGGAAATCCTCTACATGCTCGGCATCCTGCTGCAGCCGGAGAACGAGGACCTGCCGTTCCCGTTCATCTTCACCGGCCCCAGTGCCTCGGCGGCCTACTTCGAGCAGATCGATCGTTTCCTGCGCCTCGCCCTCGGCGAGGACGTGGCGCGTTTCTACGAGATCATCGTCGACGATCCGGCCCGCGTCGCGCGCCGCATGACGCGCGGCATCGAGCGCGTGCGCGAGCACCGCCTGGACACCAAGGACGCCTTCTTCTTCAACTGGGGGCTGAAGATCCAGCCCGACCTGCTGGTGCCCTTCCTGCCCAGCCACGAGAACATGGCCGCGCTCAAGCTGCACCGCGACCAGCCGCCGCACCTCCTCGCTGCCGACCTGCGACGCGCGTTTTCCGGCATCGTCGCCGGCAACGTCAAGGAAGACGGCATGCGCCGCATCGAGCAGCACGGTCCGTTCCAGATTGATGGCGACCGCCAGATCATGGCTGCCCTCGAT
>JANJTY010000316.1 GCA_024710865.1 Lysobacteraceae bacterium
CCTCGAAGCGCTCGCGCACGAGACGGGCGTGGCCGAGCGCGTGCATCTCCTCGGGCACGTCCCGATGGACGACCTGCCGCGCTGGTACAACGCCTGCGACCTTTTCTTGCTCGTCAATCGCGACATCGACGGCGACACGGAAGGATTCGGCCTCGTATTCCTCGAGGCGGCTGCTTGCGGCAAGGTGTCCGTCGCTGGGACTGCGGGGGGTACCGGCGCGGCGGTGCTCGATGGTGTCACCGGGCTGCGCGTCGATGGTTGCGACGACAGGGCGGTCGTCGCCGTGATCGGGCGCCTGCTGCGCGATACGCAACTGGTCGATTCGCTTGCCTCCCAGGCGCTGGCGCGCGTGCGCAGGGAGTTCGACTGGGATGCCGTTGCGCGGCGCACCGGCAGCATCGTCCAGGGCGCAGCGCAGGAGGACCAATGAGCGATCGTGCCGCCTCCGCTGCGCAAAGCGCGCTTGTCCGCGATGCGGCGACGGATCCGCACCCCGCGCAGGTCGATTTCCTTGCGAATCTGCTCACCGGCGCCTGGCTCGACCGAGTCGCGGTGGCGCTGGCATTGCTTGCCTGCTTCGCTACCTGCCTCCTGAGCCTGCGCGCCGTTGGCGGCAAGGATGGGGCGCTGTCGTGGGGCATCGCCGCAGCATTGGCGCTGCTGATCATTGCGCTGGTTATGGGGCGGGGCAACGCGTTGGCGATGGCCATCGCGACACGCCTTGCAGATGTTGCCGGCCGGCTTCCGGTTTGGCAGATCGTGCTGGGCGGGGCAGTTCTGCGGCTGATATGGGTGGTGGCGTTCCCCGCCGAGTCGGGGTCGGACGGCGCCGTCTACATGGGGCTCGCGAGCCGCCTAGCCACGGACCAGACTTATGAGGTCGCGGGAACCCGCGCATACTGGCCGGTTGGTTACCCTCTCTTCCTGTCCCTCTGGGTGGGCATGCTGGGGGAAGGACGGGCGGCCTTGCTGGCGGCCAATTTGTTCCAGTACATCGTCGCCGCGGTCGGAATCGCGCGCCTTGCGGGCGTCCTCGCCGGACCTCGGGCCGCCCGGCTTGCGGCGCTGCTCTTGGCCTGCTGGCCGAACCTCGTCGCCAACACGGCAACGGCCGAGAAGGAGATGCTCGTCGTCGCGTTGCTGCCGTGGGCCTTCCTCGCGGTGGTTGCGCTGCTGAAGAACGGGGGCGACCGGTGGACCTCCTTCCGCGGCGGCCTGCTCCTGGGCGTGTGCATTCTCGTGCAGCCATCGCTGCAGTTCCTGCCGTTGCTCGCTGCCGTCTTCCTCGTCGTGCTGCAGCGTGAGCGCTGGCGTGCCGTCGCCCAAGCGCTGCTCGTGCTGATTGCAGCGGCGCTTGTCGTTGCGCCATGGAGCCTGCGCAACTTGCAGGTTTTCGACCGTTTTGTGCTGGTATCCACGAACGGCGGCGAGAACTTCTACCGTGCCAACAATCCGCTCGCGACGGGTGGCTACACGCCCGTCGGCGAAGTAGACCTGTCCTCGTTCAGCGAAAGCGAGCGCGACATCCGGGGCAAGGAACTGGCGCTCGCCTGGATCCGCTCTCATCCCGGCGACTTCGCGGCGCTCGGCGCGGAAAAGCTGGTGCGTTTCATGGGCGACGATGCGGTCGGTGTTTACAACACCCTGAAGGTCGGCCGCGATGGCAGCGACGGCGGCCTCGGCTATGCCGGGCTCAAGCTTGCAGCGAACCTGCATTGGCTCCTCGCGTGGGCACTTCTCGCCGCACTTGTCGTCGGGCTGAACCGGCGAGGGGCGTCCGTGGTGCCGCTCGTCCGCACACCGCTGTGGCTCTGGCTGTATCTCCTGGTCCTGCATGCGGTCTTCGAGAGCGCGGGCAAGTATCACGTGCCGGTCCTGTGGGTCCTGATCGTGCTCCTTGCCGGCTATGCCGCGCGTATGCATGAGCTCGAACATCATGCGGCTTAGAAACCAGTTCCTGCTTTTTCTGCTGATCGGCGGATTCGCAACCGCACTGCACTTTGTCGTTCTCGTCGCTCTGGTCCAGGGCGGCCTGTTGTCGCCCGTTCCAGCCAGCACGGCGGGCTTCGGGCTGAGCGCGCTGCTCAACTACGCGCTCAACCGGCACTACACCTTCGAATCCGACAGCCCTCACGCGCGGGCGCTGCCGCGCTTCGCCGTGGTCGCCACGAGCGCGCTGGGCCTGAACGCGCTGGTGCTTCATCTGATGCACGCCGTCGTCGGTATCCATTACGTGCCTGCGCAGGTCGTCGCGACGACGGCCACGCTGATCTGGAACTTCGCCCTGAACCGGAGCTGGACCTTTGCGGCCGCCGTGCTTCCCGTCCCGCAGGTCAAGGAGCCCGAATCATGATGCTGTCTGTCGTGGTGCCCTGCTACAACGAGGAGGCCGTTCTGCCGGAGACGGCCCGGCGCCTGGTGGCGCTGTTGGACGAACTCGTCGGCAATGGCCGGGTCGACTCGAGTAGCCACGTCATCTTTGTCGATGACGGCAGTCGCGACCGGACATGGGCCCTCATCGAGGAACTGTCGAACCGGCACCCGCGGGTCCGCGGGCTCAAGCTATCGCGCAATCGGGGGCACCAGAACGCGCTGCTGGCCGGGCTCCTCGCGGCCGAGGGCGATGCGGTCGTGACCGTGGATGCCGACCTTCAGGACGATCTCGGCGCAATCGCCGAAATGCTGGACGCTCACACCCGCGGTGCCGAGGTCGTGTATGGGGTGCGCAAGCATCGCAGCACCGACACCCTGTTCAAGCGCTTCACCGCCGAAGCCTACTATCGGATGCTGGCGCGCATGGGGGTCGAGATCATCTTCAATCATGCCGATTACCGCCTGCTCGGCAGGCGGGCTGTCGAGGCGCTGCGCCAGTTCGGTGAGAGCAATCTGTTCCTGCGCGGCATCATCCCTCAGCTTGGATTCCCCTCGGCCATCGTCTATTACGATCGCGCCGAGCGTTTCGCCGGCGAATCCAAATACCCGCTCGGGAAGATGCTCGCCTTCGCGTGGCAGGGGGTTACCTCGTTTTCGGCGGCGCCGCTGCGAATGATCACCGGGCTCGGCGTGCTCATCTCGCTCGCGAGCTTCGCCGTGACAGTCTGGGCCGTCTGGATCCGCCTGTTCTCCGACAGTGCCGTCCCCGGCTGGGCGTCGACGGTCGTTCCGATGTACCTGCTGGGCGGTGTGCAACTGCTGTGTATCGGCATCATCGGGGAGTATCTGGCGAAGATCTACATGGAGACCAAGCGTCGGCCGCAGTTCTTTGTCGAAAGGTATTCCGGTGCCTGGCCGGGGGCCAATAGCGCATCTCGTCCTGCAGTGGGCGAGGTGGTCGACCCGGTTCTGCGCGTGGACCAGGCAAGCGATCGGATGCCTGCGCAGCAGATGGATTCTTGAGGGAGAGCGTCGATGTCATATCACAGGATCGCGCCGCTGGTGGTCGGCATTCTCGGTCTCCTGGGGAGTAGTGCGGGCGTAGCGCTCGATCCGTTCGGCGCAACGCCTCAGGAAACCGCCCTCTGTTCTGCGCTCGTTTACGGTGGGAAAGACAGGGACGCCAACGTCAGGATGGAGCCCGGAGTGGGATGGGAGCACACGCACCATTGGTGTGACTGCGTGCGCCTGCGCTATCGCGCCATCAAGGCGATCGGGAAAAAGGCAGAGTTTTCCCACAATCTCAACGAAGCCATTGGCGGCTGCGATTACGTCATTCGTGCCGCAAAGCCAGGGTTCCGGATGTTGCCGAAGGTCCATGTCGACAGGGGGCGTGCGCTGAAGCTGCGGGGTGATACGGGAGAAGCCGTGCTGGCGTTTCAGAAGGCGATTTCTCTCGACCCGAAGGAGATCAACGCATATAGCGAGCTCTCGCTAATCCAGGAGGAGCGCGGTCAAAAGGTTGCGGCCCGCGAGACGGTCGCGCTCGGCTTGCAGCACAACCCGGAATCAAAGCTGCTGCAGAAGCGTTACCTCGAGTTGGGGGGGAAGGAGCCCTTCCCGGAGGCGTTCGCACGCGATGCGCAGGCTCCTGTTCCGCCAGCGGCTTCACCTGACAGCTCAGGCGAATCCGCTTTGCCTGAGACCCTCGATCTCGACCCGCAGGAACCGGTCATTGCCGTTGATGCCCAGTCGGAGTCGGCGGCCGAGGCCGGGTCTCAATCGGCGGAGGATGAGAAGGCCGCGACGGACGTCAGCGCCCGCTCCTGCCGTTTCTGTCCGCCCGAAGAAATCCAGCGCCGCTGGATCGAGTCCTTTAAGACAGGTCAGCAGAAAAAGCCGGAATAGCCGGGGTGGTCGGCGCCATTGTCCGGAGGTGACGCCGCGCAACCGGATCACGCTCGATCCAGCTCCGCAGCTCCTGCCACAGCCGTGCGACCAGCTCGGGATGTTCCGCCGACAAATCGCGCGTGCAGTCCGCATCGGTATCCAGATCGAACAAGGTGAGCCGCATGCCGCTCTCCAGCGGCTGATAGACCAGCTTCCATCGCCCGTCGCGCATCATGCGGTCCTTGGCGATCACCACGAGTTCCTTGAATTCGTCCTTGATCGACAGCGACCCGCTGGCCTCGTTAGGGATGTCCAGAAGCTCCAGCAGTTCCGGGTAGTTCAGGTGGTCG
>JANJTY010000321.1 GCA_024710865.1 Lysobacteraceae bacterium
CTCACGCCATAGCTCCCATAGCCCGGTTGGAATCCGGTGCTCCCCCTGTGCGGACAGCAGCGGTTCGATCGCCAGTTGCGACGCCTCCAGCTGCGGCTGTATCTCCCGCGCGACGCCCGCCACCAGCGCATCTTCGCGCCAAGCGGGGCGCCGCGCCAAGTCCGCCAGGGCGGCGCGCGACTCGACCGCCTCGCCCACGCACTCGAAGGGCTTGTGCTCGCGGTACTCCAGCAGGGCGTCGAAACCGCCTGCCTGGGCCGGCTCGTCCAGCAGGTTGCGGCCGAAGATCGCGGTCAGGCGCGGCTTGGGCATGAACGGGGCCAGGGCCAGGAACACGAAATGGCACTTGGGGCACTGACCGCACCAGCGGCTGGCCGGGCGCTCGCCCTGGATGTGGAAGTTGCGGTTGCAGCTGGAGAACACGTCGTCGTAGCGCTCGGTCCGCGCGAACTGGCGCGCCACCGCCAGCTCCGACAGGGGCCGCAGCAGCGAGTAGTAGTGGAGTCCGGGGGCGATGCGCCGCTCGACCGACTCGCCGAACTCACGCTCGAAGTCCCAGCCCTTGCTCCACTGGTGGTTCACCTCGCCGCTGCCGGGAATCAGGCTGCCGTAGCTGGCCGAGCGCTCGTTCGAGAACACCACCTGGTCGAAGCCGTGCAGCAGCGCGACCAGGACCCCGATGGCCGAATTGATCGCGGTGACCGGGATGTGCCCGTTCCAGGCGCCCTCGCGGTTGTAGACGAACAGCTCCGGCGCCAGGCGCCGGCCGATGTTGAGCGCAGGCAGGCCGGTGCGCGCGGCGCAGGTCGCGATGAGGGACGAGCCGCCGATCCAGAACAGGGTCTGCGCCACGCCCATCGCGCGCAGGGCCTCGATGCTGACCAACGAATCCTTGCCGCCGCCGATTGCCACCAGGGCGTGCGCCTGTAAGCCCCTCTGCCCCTGGTGGACAGGAGTTGGGGAGAGGCGTGCGCTGGGTGCAGGGTCGAAAGGCGCGCCCGGAACCGACGGAAACCGGATCATCCCGCGCAGGCTCACGCCGTTCCGATGCGCGAACTCGCCCAGTCCGTTTTCGTAGATCGCGGTCAGCAGGGCCGCTGTGTCGGCATCGATCGCATACGACTCGATCAAGAGTTCGCGCGGCACCGCGGCCTTGTAGTAGCTCACCCCGGCGATCAGGTGCAGCAGGCGCAGGGCGCGCTGCACCGCCTCGGCGCGCGCGGGATCGAGCGTGAAGGGCGCGCCGGGCACGGCGATGCGCTCGATCAGCTCGGGGCCGTCGTCGAAGGCGTAGACCAGCTCGGCCTCGCCGCTGGCCGGGTCGAAGGCCGCCCGCACGAAGCGGAAGCAGCGGATGGCGTCGCGTTGGAAACGCCACTCAGTCATCGAGAATCTCCTCGGCCGGCAGGTCGCGCAGGTTGTAGCGGCTGGCCATCACCGCGCCGTAGGCGCCGGCGTCGGCGACGAGCAGCACGTCGCCTTCGGCGGTGTCGGCCGGCAGGCGACGGCGGCGGCCGAGCACGTCGCCCGACTCGCAGATCGGACCCACCACCTCGCAGGCCAGCTCATCCGGCGCGTCGATCCGGCTCAGGTTGCGGATGCCGTGCCAGGCACCGTACAGGGCCGGTCGCAGCAGCGCATTCATGCCGGCGTCCGCGCCCACCCGCGTCACGCCGAGCTTGTCCACCACTTGCGTGACGGAGAGCAGCAGCACGCCCGCCTCGGCCACGAGGTAGCGGCCCGGCTCGATCCAGAGCGCGAACTGGGGACAGGCCGCCTGCATCTCGACCAGGCGCTGAGCGAAGGCGTCGAGGTCGAAGGGCTCGGCCTCGGGCTCGTAGGGAATCCCGAACCCGCCACCCAGATCGAGCGCCTCGACCGTGCCGATGCCATCGGCCAGCGCGGCCAGGCGGCCGAACACCGCGTGCCAGTGCGCGGCATCGCCGATGCCGCTGCCGATGTGCGCGTGCAGGCCGACCACGCGCGCGCCGGCGCCGCGCGCCAGGGCCGCGGCCTCGGCCACGGCTTCGATGGCGAGGCCGAACTTGGCCTCCTTGCCGCCGGTGCGCACCTTCTCGTGGTGGCCCTCGCCGAAGCCCGGATCGACCCGCAGCCAGATCCGGCGGCCAGTGAACAGGGTCGGCCACTGCGCGAGCGGATACAGGCTGTCGACCGTGAGGTTCACGCCCAGCTCCAGCGCTGCGGCGTACTCGGCGCGCGGCGCGAAGCTGGGCGTGAACAGGATGCGCAGCGGATCGATGGCCGGAAGCGTGGCGAGCACATGCCGCACCTCGGCCAGCGACACGCACTCGAAGCCGTAACCTTCCGATTCCAGCGCGCGCAGGATGGCCGGATGCGCGTTGGCCTTGATCGCATACAGGCGCTGCGCCAAACCCGGCAGTCGAGCCAGGCTGCGCGCCCGCTCACGCACCGTGGGCAGATGGTAGACGTAGCGCGGCGTGGCGGCCGCAGCGGCAAGCAGCTGCGGTCGGCGCGCGCGCCACCAGGGCTCGGGCCGGATACGCGCCTGCCCGCCCAGTGCCTTCCAGCTCGGCCCGAACACGCGCGCCTCGTCCACCGGCATGGCGCCGGCCTCGATCAGCAGCCCATGCAGGCGCGGCAGCAGGCCCTCGGCCACGGCCTCGTCCACCACGAAAGTCAGATTCAGATCGTTCGAGCTTTGCGAGATAAGGTGCACGCGCTCGCGCCCGAACTCGGCCAGCACCGAATTGAGCTTGTGCAGGCGCGAGCGGATGCCGCGCCCGACCAGGGTGACGGCGGCGCAGGGCGCGATCACCTTCACCCGGCAGACCTGCGCCAGGTCGGCGCAAAGCGCTTCCAGCACGTCGGTGCTGACCAGGTTCTCGCCCGGATCGAGCGAGACCGTCACGTTGGTCTCGGCCGAGCCGATCAGGTCGACCGACAGGCCGTGGTGCTTGAAGGCGGCGAACACGTCGGCCAGGAAGCCGACCTGCTGCCACATGCCGATGCTCTCCATCGAGACCAGCACGATGCCGCGGCGCGAGCTGATCGCTTTCACCCCGGGCACGGGATCGGCGAGCGCCTCGATCACGGTACCGGCCAGGTCCGGGCGTTCGGTGTCGCGGATCCACAGCGGCACGCCCGCCTCCCGGCAGGGCGCGATGCAGCGCGGGTGCAGCACCTTGGCGCCGGTGGTGGCGATCTCCTGCGCCTCCTCGAAGTCGAGCCGGGCGAGCAGGCGCGCATCGGGCACGGCGCGCGGGTTGGCGCTGAACAGGCCGGGCACGTCGGTCCAGATCTCCACCCGGCGCGCACCGAGCAGGGCGCCGAAATTGGCCGCCGAGGTGTCCGAACCGCCGCGGCCGAGAATGGCGCTGCCGCCGTCTTCCGCGCGGGCGATGAAGCCCTGGGTCAACACCAGGGTTTCCGGGCGCTAAAAGTGTGTGCTGATACCCGCAGACGATGCCAC
>JANJTY010000378.1 GCA_024710865.1 Lysobacteraceae bacterium
CTCCGCCTTGTGGGTCGACGTGCACCTGTTCGGCGGCGATGCCCAGCACATCGTTGCCGGTCTGCCCATCGAGGTTACCCGGCTCAGCGATGGCGTGAGCGCAAGCACCGCCCTCGATCGCGTGCTCCCGGCCACGGCGACCGCCAGCCAGAGCACGGTCGGCCGCGCTCGCATCGATAACGCCGATGGTCGCTGGCGCCCCGGTGCCGCGGTGCGTGCGCGGGTCACCGTCGCCGAACACGCGGTGCCGCTGGCGGTGCCGCTGGCTGCGCTACAGCGCTTCCGCGATTGGGACGTGGTGTTCGTGCGGATTGGCGAGGACTACGAGATCCGTCCGCTGGAGCTAGGCCGTCGCGACGGCGTCCATGTCGAAGTGCTGGACGGGCTCAAGGCCGGCGACGAGATCGTCGTCGAGCAGAGCTACCTGGTGAAGGCCGACATCGAGAAATCGGGGGCCTCGCATGACCACTGAACCGCGTCCGATGCTGGAGCGGGTGATCCGCTTCGCCATCGCTCATCGCTGGCTGATGCTGATCCTGACGCTGGGGCTATCGGCCCTCGGCGTGTGGAGCTTCCAGCAACTGCCCATCGACGCCACGCCCGACATCACCAATGTCCAGGTGCAGATCAACACCGAGGCGCCCGGCTACTCGCCGCTCGAGTCCGAGCAGCGGGTGACCTTCCCGATTGAAACCGCGCTGGCCGGTTTGCCGCGGCTCGACTACACCCGCTCACTGTCGCGCTACGGGCTGTCCCAGGTGACGGTGGTGTTTGAGGATGGCACCGACATCTACTTCGCCCGCCAGCAGGTCGCCGAGCGGCTGCAGCAGGCGCGCTCGCAGTTGCCCGATGGGCTGGAGCCCGAACTCGGGCCGGTCGCGACCGGACTGGGTGAGATCTTCATGTACACCGTGGAGGCTGCGCCCGGCGCGCTGCGCGAAGACGGCCAGCCGTGGACGCCGACCGACCTGCGCACCCTGCAGGACTGGGTTGTGCGTCCGCAGTTGCGCAACGTACGTGGGGTCACCGAGGTCAACACCATCGGCGGCTTTGCCCGGCAGATCCACATCACGCCGGATCCGGCCAAGCTGGTGGCCTACGGCTTCACGCTGCAGGACGTGCTGGCCGCGATCGCCGCCAACAACCAGAACATCGGCGCCGGCTACATCGAGCGCAACGGCCAGCAGTATCTGGTTCGCGTGCCAGGACAGGTCGCCTCGATCGAGGCGCTGGGTGACATCGTGCTGGACCGCCGTGACGGGGTGCCGATCCGCGTGCGCGATGTCGCGGGCGTTGGCGAGGGGCCGGAGCTCCGCACCGGCGCGGCAACGCAGGACGGCCAGGAAGTGGTGCTGGGCACCGTGTTTATGCTGGTCGGCGAGAACAGCCGTACAGTGGCGCAGGCGACGGCGGCGCGACTCGCAGCGGTGGCCGATTCGCTGCCGCCGGGTGTCGATGTGCATCCGGTTTACGACCGGACCGCCCTGGTCGACCGCACCATCGCCACGGTCGAGAAAAACTTGGTGGAGGGCGCGCTGCTGGTCATCGCGGTCCTGTTCCTCCTGCTGGGAAACATCCGGGCGGCCTTGATCACGGCAGCGGTGATTCCGGTCGCCATGCTGATGACGATCACCGGCATGGTGCGCAGTGGGGTTTCCGGCAACCTGATGAGCCTCGGCGCACTCGACTTCGGCCTGATCGTCGATGGCGCGGTGATCATCATCGAGAACTGCCTGCGCCGATTCGGCGAACGCCAGCATGAACTCGGCCGCCTGCTGAGCCGCGAGGAACGCTTCGACCTCACCGCCGAGGCCACCGCCGAGGTGATCCGGCCCAGCCTGTTCGGCGTCGCCATCATCACCGCGGTCTATTTGCCGGTATTCGCGCTCACCGGGATCGAGGGCAAGATGTTCCATCCGATGGCCTTCACGGTGGTGCTGGCACTGACCGCGGCCATGCTGTTGTCGCTGACCTTTGTGCCGGCGGCGGTGGCGGCCTTTCTCGGTGGCCGCGTGCAGGAGAAGGAGAACCGCCTCCTGCAATGGGCGCGGCGGGCCTACGAGCCGGCACTGGACTGGGCACTTCGGCTGCGCTGGGCGGTGCTGGCGGGCGCGGCGGTCCTGGTCGTGCTCAGCGGCATGCTCGCCAGCCGCATGGGCTCGGAGTTCATCCCGAGCCTCGATGAAGGCGACATCGCCCTGCACGCGCTGCGCATCCCGGGCACCAGTCTCAGCCAAGCGGTCGAGATGCAGTCTCTGCTGGAAGAGCGCATCAAGCAGTTCCCCGAGGTTGAGCGCGTCTTCGGCAAACTGGGCACCGCCGAAGTGGCGACCGACCCGATGCCGCCGTCGGTGGCGGACACCTTCCTGATGATGAAGCCGCGCGAGCAATGGCCTGATCCGCGTAAGCCCAAGGCGCAATTGGTGGCCGAGATCGAAGCCGCCGTGAAGCAGCTTCCGGGCAACAACTACGAGTTCACCCAGCCGATCCAGATGCGCATGAACGAGCTCATCTCGGGCGTGCGTGCCGACGTCGCAGTGAAGCTGTATGGCGACGATTTGGAGACATTGGTCGAGGTTGGCGAACGCTTGGAAGCCGTGACCAAGGCCGTTGATGGCGCTGCCGACGTCAAGCTCGAACAGGCGACCGGATTGCCGCTGCTGACCATCACACCCAAACCCGAAGCCCTGGTGCGTTATGGCCTCAATCCGGTCGCAGTGCAGGAAGCGGTGGCCACGGCGGTGGGTGGCTCGGTCGCGGGCCAGTACTTCGAGGGTGATCGCCGCTTCGAACTGGTGGTGCGCTTGCCAGAAACGCTACGCAGCGATCCGGCGCGGCTGGCCGACCTGCCGATCCCGCTGCCGATGGAGGGACGCAATGCGGACGAGATCTCGCAGCCGGCCACCTGGGCCAGCGGTGGGCCAGGCGTGGTGCCACTGCGCGAATTGGCCGACATCGCAATCACCGAAGGGCCGAACCAGATCAACCGCGAAAACGGTAAGCGCCGGGTCGTGGTGACGGCCAATGTGCGCGGTCGCGACCTCGGCGGCTTCGTCGACGAACTGCGCCAGCGTGTGGCGGCCGAAGTCGAGGTCCCGGCCGGGTATTGGGTCGACTACGGCGGCACCTTCGAGCAGCTGATCGCCGCCAGTCAGCGGCTGTCGGTGGTGGTGCCGGTCACGCTGCTGCTGATCTTTGGCCTGCTCTTCATGGCTTTCGGATCGGGGCGCGACGCCCTGGTGATCTTCAGTGGCGTGCCGCTGGCGCTCACCGGCGGGGTGTTGGCCTTGTGGCTGCGTGACCTGCCGCTGTCGATTTCCGCCGGCGTCGGCTTCATCGCGCTGTCGGGTGTGGCGGTGCTCAATGGCGTGGTGATGATCGCCTTCATCCGCAAGCTGCGCCTCGACGGCGACCGGCTCGAGGACGCGATCCGCGATGGCGCATTGGGCCGGCTGCGCCCGGTGCTGATGACGGCCCTGGTCGCCTCGCTCGGCTTCATCCCGATGGCCTTCAATGTCGGCGCCGGGGCCGAAGTGCAGCGACCGCTGGCCACCGTGGTGATCGGCGGCATTGTCTCCTCGACCTTGCTCACCCTGCTGGTGTTGCCCGCACTGTACCGGTTGATTCACCGCGACGCTGAAACGACCGAAGCGATGCTGCACGGCTGAACGAAACAGGGAAGCGCCGCCTACCGGCGGCCCTTCCCAATCTCAGGGCGCCAAGGAATGATTGAAGTACTTGCTAACCGGACTTATCGACACCTGTTCCTCGCGCAGGTCATGGCGCTGATCGGGACCGGTTTGGCCACCGTCGTGCTCGGTCTGCTGGCTGACGACCTGGCAGGCCAGGATGCCGGCGCCGTGCTGGGCACGGCGCTGGCCATCAAGATGGTGGCCTACGTGTTCGTGGCGCCGCTGGCCGGCGCCTACGCGAACCGCCTGCCGAGGCGGGCCATGCTGGTCGCGCTGGACCTCCTGCGGATGGCGGTGGTGCTGGCGCTGCCATGGGTCGACCAGGTGTGGCAGATCTACGTGCTGATCTTCGTGCTGCAGAGTTGTTCGGCCGCATTCACGCCAACCTTTCAGGCCACGATCCCGGATCCCGCACGGCCAACCTGGGAGACGCGACGATGACCCATTCCGAATCCGATGAGCGCACCGCCTACTGGGAAGCGGTTTACAGGCAGAAGGCCTCCACGTCGGTCAGTTGGTACCGCGCGCACCTCGATGTCTCGCTGTACCTGCTCGAACAAGCTGGACTGACGGCTGACAGCCGCCTCATCGACGTCGGCGGTGGCGCTTCAACCCTGGTCGATGATGTGCTTGATCGCGGGCTATCGTCGGTAACTGTGCTGGACCTGTCCGATGCGTCGCTGGACGTTGCGCGGGAGCGGCTGGGCAACCTCGCCGGTGCCGTCACCTGGATCGCGGGCGATGTGACCTGCGCGCACCTCGCGGAGGGCGCGTACACGCACTGGCACGACCGGGCGGTCCTGCATTTCCTCGTCGAGCCCGACGATGTGCGGGCCTACGCCGCACAGGCGACCCGCGCAGTAGCGCCCGGTGGCCATGCGGTGATTGGCGGATTTGCGCCGGACGGACCGGAACGCTGTTCGGGACTTCCCGTCGCCCGCCGTTCGGCGCAGGACATTGCGACCGCAATGGGCCCTGCCTTCGAGTTGCTCGCGAGCCGCTCGGAGCGCCACCGGACGCCCGCCGGCGCCGAGCAATCGTTCGCCTACGTCTTGCTGCGCCGCCGGTGATCAGGTCTTGTTGACCGACCGCCGTGTACCGGTTCATTCATCGCGACACTGAATCGACCGAAGCCATGCTGCAGGGCTGACGATGTGAAGGTAGGAAAGGCAGAGGCGGCTGCGGGCATCCGCTGCTGCCGCCTTCACCATTTCGACGCACGGACGCGCTCGACGTTGCGGTTCATGGCATGGCGGATGAGCCGCTCGTAGAGCCAGCGCTTGATGCCCCGCAGGTTGGAGCCGTGGCGGGTGTAGAAGGCATCCGGATTGTCGAAAACGCCGAAGTCATCGGCGATGCCTTCCTTTTGGATGTAGGTATCTTTGCCCTGCCACTCGACGCCCGGCGCTGACAGGTCAGGCGTGGCGGCACCGTAGCCGCAAAAGCGGCGCGCCTCCGGGAATCGACGTTGCAGGCTGGCCAAGTAGGGTGCATCGAGGATGAAGCCTTCCAGCACGATCCAGCGCCCGTCCAGCAGCACCTCGACCCAGCTGTGGATGATCCGCTGCGGCGCCAGGCGGTACGCCACGCCGGTGATTGCGCCTTTCTGCAGCGGCTTGTCGATCGTGAAGCCGTGGAAGCGGCAAGGAACCCCCACTGCCCGCAGCAGGGCCATCAGCAGCGTGCTCTTGGTGTTGCACTGGCCGATGCCGTCGGCCAGCACTCGGGACGCCGGCAACTCGTCACCCTCGTTGTAGCCGAAAGCGATCTCGTTGCGCACGAAATCATAGACTGCGCCAATGCGGTCGTACGGGCGCAGGGCACGCCAGCCACGATCGGTGATCAGTGCCTCGATGGCCGGATGGTTGAA
>JANJTY010000381.1 GCA_024710865.1 Lysobacteraceae bacterium
CCGCAGCCGGCCGACCTGTACGGCGCCGAGAGGAAGAACTCCATGGGCGTGAACCTCGCCAGCGACACCGACCTGAAAGCCCTGGCGGAGAAGATCAACGCCAGCTTCGCCGACTGGCGCGCCGCGCCGCTGGTGCCTGGCGCCAACGCCACCGGCGCGGCGGTGGCGGTGACCAACCCGGCCGATCGGCGCGAAGCGGTGGGCTCATGGACTCCGGCCGATGCCGCCACGGTCGAGAAGGCCCTGGGCAATGCCGTGGCCGCGCAGCCCGACTGGGACCGCCTGCCCGCCGCCTCGCGCGCCACCATCCTGGAACACGCCGCCGACCTGCTCGAAGCGCGCATGGGCGAGTTCATCGCCCTGTGCACCAAGGAAGCCGGAAAGACCATCCCCGACGGCATCGCCGAAGTCCGCGAAGCGGTCGATTTCCTGCGCTACTACGCGCTGCAGGCGCGGCGCCTGTTCGCCCAGCCCGAGAAGCTGCCCGGCCCCACCGGCGAGCACAACGAACTGCAGCTGCACGGCCGCGGCGTGTTCGTCTGCATCAGCCCCTGGAACTTCCCGCTGGCCATCTTCATCGGCCAGGTCGCGGCCGCGCTGGCGGCCGGCAACAGCGTGATCGCCAAGCCGGCCGAGCAGACCACCCTGGTCGGCTTCCACGCGGTCAAGCTGCTGCACGAGGCCGGCGTGCCGGCGGCGGTGCTGCAGTACCTGCCGGGCGACGGCGTCACCGTTGGCGCGGCGCTGACGCGCGATTCGCGCGTGGCCGGCGTCGCCTTCACTGGTTCCACCGAGACCGCGCGCGCCATCAACCGCGCCATGGCAGCGCGCGAGGGCGCGATCGGCGTGCTGATCGCCGAGACCGGCGGCCAGAACGCGCTGATCGCCGATTCCTCGGCCCTGCCCGAGCAACTGGTGAAGGACGCGATCAGCTCGGCGTTCGGCTCGGCCGGACAGCGCTGCTCGGCCGCGCGCGTGCTGTTCGTGCAGGCCGACATCGCCGACAAGGTGGTCGAGATGCTGGCCGGCGCGATGGACGAGCTGAAGGTCGGCGATCCGGGCCTGCTTTCCACCGATGTCGGCCCCGTGATCGACGAGGATGCCCGCGGCATCCTCCAGGCCCACGCCGAGCGGATGGGTCGCGAGGCCAGGCTGATCAGGCAGGTCGAGCTGGGCGAGGACTGCGCGCAGGGCTGCTACTTCGCGCCGCGCGCCTACGAGATCGACGCGCTCGCGCGCCTGCAGCGCGAGATCTTCGGTCCGGTCCTGCATGTGCTGCGCTGGAAGGCCGACCAGCTCGATGCGGTGATCGATGCGATCAACGCCACCGGCTACGGCCTCACCCTTGGCATCCATTCGCGCATCGACGAGACCATCGAGCGCATCGCCAGCCGCACCCGCGTCGGCAACTGCTACGTCAACCGCAACATGATCGGCGCGGTGGTCGGGGTGCAGCCCTTCGGCGGCGAAGGCCTGTCCGGCACCGGCCCCAAGGCCGGCGGTCCGCACTACCTGCTGCGCTTCGCCTCCGAGCGAACCCTCACGATCAACACCACCGCGGCGGGCGGCAACGCCTCGCTGCTGACGCTGGGCGACTGAGCCGGCTCCGCATCTGCGAGGGTGGCGGCGTCCCTGCCGCCCTCGTCCCGGATCAGTAGTAGAAGAGATCGAACAGCACGTCCGCGATCAGGCCGCTGGCCAGCGCGACCAGGACCACGTCGTTGTCGATCCGCACCCAGCGGTAGCCGCGCGGCGGCGGGGCCAGGCCGTAGTGGTAGTGGTCGATGTAGTAGGTCGGCGCGAAGTAGGGCGGGGGCAGGTAGGCGCCGACGCTCCAGCCGCTATAACGGTAACCGTGCGGATGGAAGTAGCGCACCGGTGCCCTGTAGCGGCGGTGGTCGTGGCGGTAGCCGTGATAGCCCCGGTAGCCGTGATGGCGCGGGGCATGGACGACCGCGGGATGGTGGCGGTCGGGCCGCCAGGGCGCGTGGTCGCGGTAGCCATCGCGGTAGCCGTCATGCCGGCCGCCGCGCCAACCGCCGGCGTGGCGGCGGTCGACGTCGCGTCCGTGGCGTTCGCCGCGGTACTCGCCGCGGTGCTGGTCGCGACCGCGCCGGTCGTGGTGTTCGCGGCGGAATTCGCGTCCGCCGCGGGCTTCGTGCTGCAGGCCCGGAGCCGAATCGCGGTAGCCATGGCGTCCGTCGCGGCGCCCGTCGTCGCGCGCCAGGGCATCGGCGCCGGCCAGCGCGAGCAGGCCGCCAAGGAGGAGGGAAACGGGACGATGCAGCATGGTGATACCTCGTGGAGCAGGGGTGCCGGGGGGCACGACCGCAGGGCCTGCGGCAGGCGGAGAAATGATGCGGATCGCGGCACTGAATCGGCTTTGAATCCCTCATTCCCACCCGATGAAACGGTTCAGGCAGGTGAACTCCGCCATGCGCCGTTGGGTCGGCGTTCACGCGGGCGGCTTTGCTGGGCAGAATAGGGCGTATGCGCCGTCTCCTGCCGATCCTGCTGTGCGCCCTGCTGCTGTCCGACGCAGCGGCACAGCGCGTCTACAAGTGGACCGACGCCAACGGCATCGTGCATTACAGCGACAAGCCGCCGCCCGAGGATGTCGAGGCCGAGAGTTTCCGCGTGCGGGCCGAGCCGCAGAACATCGCGCGCCTGCGCCTGGTCGGCGACGGACGCGAACGCAGCGCCTGGGCCAGCAACACCACCGCCGGTCCGGTCGAGGTCGAACTGCGATTTGCCAGCGTCGACAACGCGCGGGCCCAGCCGAGCCTGCCCGTGCGCCGGGTGCTGGCGCCCTACGAGGAAGCCGAACTGGCGCGCATCGCGCCAGCCGACCGCCGCCACGCCGGGCGTTTCGAGCTGGCGTTCAATGCCGTGCCGGGCGATTCCGGCGCCAGCATCGACGATGTGGTCTATCGCCTGCCGGTGGACACGTCGGACTGGCGCATCGACCAGGGTTGGAACGGCGCTTTCAGCCACAGCGAACCGGCCTCGCGCCACGCCATCGACCTGCGCGTGCCCGAGGGGACGCCGGTGCTGGCCGCACGCGACGGTCTGGTGGTGCAGCGCGAACACGGTTTCGAGGGCGCGGGACTCGATTTCGAGAAGTACGCCCAGCGCGCCAACCACGTGCGCGTGCTGCATGACGACGGCAGCATGGCGGTGTATGCGCACCTGCAGCCCGAAAGCGTGGTGGTGGCGGTCGGGCGCCGGGTGCGCGCCGGGCAGCCCATCGCACGCTCGGGCAACACCGGCTATTCCAGTGGCCCGCACCTGCATTTCGCGGTGCAGGTGAATGCCGGCATGCGACTGGAATCGGTTCCCTTCCGGATGGAAGGACCGACGGGTCCGCTCGCGATCCCGGGCAGCTGAATCGAGCGGGCGACGCGACGCCGCGACGCGCCATCCCCCCTGTTCGCGGGGTGCGCTCGCGCCGCGGCGCTGCGGATACTGGGCGTCGACATCCGCACCGCGTGATGCACGGAACCGAATGCATGCGTCGAGTCCTCGTTCCCGGCCTTTTCCTGCTGGTCGCTGCCGTCACGGCGCAGGCGCAGAGCACCAACCTGCGCCTGCAGCTGCAGGGCGGTTCGATCTGGGTGCCGACCGCCGGCGTGGCGGAGGATCGCTCCATGCCGCTGCCGGTACGCGTGCTGGCGAACCAGTCCGGCAGCACCCTGCGCGGTCCGGTCGTGCTGCGCAGCAGCCTGCCCGCCGGTGTGTCCCTGCGCGGCTTCCAGCCGGCCGCGGGGCAGGCGCAGCGCTGGACCTGCGCCGAGGCGGGCGGTGAACTCACCTGCACCTACGCCGACGACCTGGTCAATCCGGTCGCTGCCGAAGTCGCCCTGCAGCTCGGCGTGGACCCCGGCTTCGACGTGCCGGACACCTGGTCGCTGGACATGGTGCTGCGCGGCGAGAGCGCGGACATCCCGCACAATGGCGCGGCCTGCGCGGGTGCGTCCAGCAACACCGTGAGCACCTGCGCACGGCGGTCGCTGCCGGTCTACCAGCGCCGCTTCGTGCTGGAGGGGGTGAGCCATGCCGCTGGCGCCGGCGGCTTCGACAATGCGCCGTTGACGGCGGGCGGTCAGGGCCGCCTGCGCGCCAGCTGGCGCTGCGAGGCCCGCCCCGGCGAAGCCTGCCCGCCGGACAGCGGCACACTGGACGCCTGGTTCGCGCTCCCGGCCGGACTGCACTGGCGACCCAATCCGTCCTTCCCGCTGCCGGCCGGCATCGCCTGCACGAAGGCGCCGGTCGATGCGGCCGAACTGGTGCGCTGCAGCGCCGACGTACTCACCAGTCCCTGGGTGGTGCCGCTGCCGATCGCGGTGAGCGCGGATGTTCCGACGCCCGGCGTGCTGTACCCGGAAATCCTGTTCGACACGCTCCACCAGCCGCTGACCGAGGACTGCCTCGACGCCGCGCCGCAGCCCAACTGCGCCGTCCATCCGGTGCCGATCCAGGCCAGCGCCGCGGCCCTGCTGAGCTTTCGCGCCGAACCCGTGCGCGTCGCGGCGACGCCCGCCGAGCTGCGCCGCGGGCAGCGCGTCCGCGTCGATCTGCGCTTCGGCAACAACGGCGGCGCCGCGGCGGCGCAGGCCCTGATCCAGCTGCGCCTCCCGCCCGAAGTCGGCTTCGTCGCCGCCACGCCCGGGAGCGGCCTCGTCTGCAGCAGCAGCGGCAGCGTGGCGGCCGGCCAGGCCGTCACCTGCACCCGCGCCGGCGCGATCGCGGCGAATTCGCCCACCCTGCAGGCCGCGTTCGAGATCGAAGCCAGCGCCGCCCTGCCGGTGCCGGCCAGCGTGCCGGTGCTGCTGGAGATCAGCGACGCGACCTCCGCGAGCGCCGCGCGACTCGACGCCTGCGCCTTCAGTCCCGGACTCGGCCAGTGCGCCCTGCTGGAACTGACCACGGCGGGCAGCTGCGGCAGCCGGCATGCGGGCGACGGCATCTACTGCGACAGCTTCGAGTCGCCCTGAGACCGGATCCGGCATCCTTCAAGCCCGGCGCGGTCCGACCACCCCGAAGAGGGTGGCGGGCCGCGGCCCTTGGACGGGCCGAGCCGCTTCCTGGGCCTTCCTGTCGCTCTGCTAGACTCGCGCTCCCGTTCCGACCAGCCATGAGTCGATCGATGTATTCGGTACCTGTGCGCCGCGACGCGCGCGAAGGCTACGGCGAGCTCAAGGGTCTGCTGCGCTTCGATGGCCGCCAGCTGGCCCTGCAGTACCAGATCGCGGACCAGGTCTTCCACGAGTTCCGCACCGCGCCGGTGGAACTGGCGCTGCCGCCGGAGGCGATCGCCGAGGCGCGTCTCGACGGCGGCTTCCTCGGATTCCGGCCCATGCTGGAGCTGCGCTTCTCGGACCTCGCCGCGCTCGGCAAGCTGCCCCTGCCGGAAGCCGGCCGCCTGCAGCTGCGGGTGCGGCGCTCGGACCGGCGCGATGCGCAGAAGATCGTGGACGGGGTGAACGCGGTCTGCGCCGAGTTGCGCCTGGCGCGGCTGGACGCCTCGATCGACGCCCTCGCCGCGCGCGACCCGCGCCGCGGCGGCTGAGATCGCCGCGCGCGCTATACTCCGCGCCCTTTCGAGCCACCCGGAAGCCGCCGCCTGAAGCCGCCGGCGGCGCATGCCCATGTCCGAACAGATCCAGCAGACCGATCGCCGCCGCACCTTCGCGATCATCTCGCACCCAGACGCCGGCAAGACCACCCTGACCGAGAAGCTGCTGCTGTTCGGCGGCGCCATCCAGATGGCCGGCAGCGTCAAGGGCCGCAAGGCCGCGCGCCACGCCACCTCGGACTGGATGGCGCTGGAAAAGGAACGCGGCATCTCGGTGACGTCCTCGGTGATGCAGTTCCCCTACGAGGGCCGCATCGTCAACCTGCTCGACACGCCCGGCCATGCCGACTTCGGCGAGGACACCTACCGCGTGCTGACCGCGGTCGACAGCGCCCTGATGGTGATCGACGTCGCCAAGGGCGTGGAGGAGCGCACCATCAAGCTGATGGAGGTGTGCCGCATGCGCGACACACCGATCATGAGCTTCATCAACAAGCTCGACCGCGAGGGCAAGGCGCCGATCGACCTGCTCGACGAGGTCGAGTCCGTGCTGGGCATCCAGTGCGCGCCGGTGACCTGGCCGATCGGCATGGGCTCGCGCCTGAAGGGCGTGGTGCACCTGCTCAGCGGCGAAGTGCATCTGTACGAGCAGGGGCGCAACTTCACCCGCCAGGACTCGACCATCTTCGCCTCGCTGGACGACCCGCAGCTGGAAGCGCGGATCGGCGTGGAGATGCTGGCCAACCTGCGCGAGGAACTGGAACTGGTGCAGGGCGCCTCGCATCCGTTCGACCTGCAGGCCTATCGCGAAGGCCGGCAGACGCCGGTGTTCTTCGGCTCGGCGGTGAACACCTTCGGCGTGCAGCCGCTGCTGGATTTCTTCGTCGAACACGCGCCCTCGCCGCAGGCGCGCGCCACCACCGGCCGCAGCGTGCAGCCAACCGAGAACAAGCTGACCGGCTTCGTCTTCAAGATCCAGGCCAACATGGATCCGCAGCATCGCGATC
>JANJTY010000391.1 GCA_024710865.1 Lysobacteraceae bacterium
AGTAGCGAGATCTTCACTGTTGCAGGAGCGGGCACCTACGAATTCGGTGTGCTTGGCTCGCAGATGCACATGGCTTGGGTTCGCGGCATGTGCGGCAGACTCAAGAGCGACTTCCGCTACTCGGCGGGAATCGTCTACAACAACTACCCCTGGCCCGAGTCGCCCAGCGACAAGCAGCGCCAGGCCATCGAAGCCGCCGCCCAGGCCGTGCTCGACGCCCGCGCCGAGTTCCCCGACAGCTCGCTGGCCGACCTCTACGACCCGCTCGCGATGCCGCAGGCATTGCTCAAGACCCACCAGCAGCTCGACCGCGCCGTCGACGCCGCCTACGGCTTCAAGGGCCGCACCGACGCCGAGCGCGTGGCCTTCCTGTTCCAGCGCTATCAGGCGCTGACGTCCCTGCTGCCGGCGGCCAGCGCGAAACGCAAGCCGGCGCGCCGCGCAGCGGAGACACAGGCATGAGCCGGTGAGCGTGGTGCATGCCCTTCCCGCTGGGGCTTCGCTCTGCTGGCTGGATTGCGTGAGACCACAGGCGTGACGCGGTTCCAGCGGCAGAAGCAGCCGCGATGGCTCGGCCATGTCCTGGCGACGGTCTTCCTGGCCTGTGTGGCGGGGCTTGCCATCCTCAAGTTCGGGCGTCCGCCGTCGATTCCCGAACCGGCCGCGAATGGCGCGCCATCCCGGGCCAGCGAGATACCGCGCGCCGGCGCAGGAACGAAGCCGACCTATCGCCACCTGTACACGGACGACGCCCGCTGTCTGGCCAACAGTGCGCGCGGCGCGGCCCCAGAGGCCCGCGTCTACCGCTGGACCGATGCGCAGGGCGTGGCGCACTTTTCCGATCGCCCACCTGCGGACGCAGCAGGGGACGCGTTTCGCGTGGAGAGTCTGCGCGACACACCGCCGCTGGAGCTGCGAATCGAAGCCCGCGCCACCACCCTGCCGCCGCACGTCACCTCGCGCGCGCTGGCCGATGCGCATGGCATCGCCAAGGTGCTGCGCGGCGTACTGGCAGTGGAGACACCGGGCCGGCTACGGCTGAACGTGGTCATCGTCGGGACCGATGCGGCCTTCGCCCGCGAGCTGGGCGAACCGCGGGGCGACCGCGCTGGTGTGTACGTGGGCGCGCGCCGCCTGATCCTGGTGCGGGCGCAGCGCGAGCACGAAGGCACGCTGACGGTGCTTCGGCACGAGATCGTGCATGCCCTGGTGCATGAGTGGATCGGGTTTCTGCCAAGCGCCTTGAACGAGGGCCTGGCCGAGTACTTCGAGGCGTTCGCAGCGCAGGGCATGGGCGGACAGATCGATCCGCGACGCTACGCCAGGCGGCTGCAGCGGGCCGGCTTGCCGCAGCGCTCGGATGCGGCATTGCGTGCCATCCTCAACGCGCCGTCGCGCGAGTTCTATGCCCACGCCAGGCACCGCAACTACGACTGGTCCCTCGGCCTGGTCTCGACTCTGATGTCGAGCAGCGAAGGCCGCCGCGCGCTGGCCGCGACGCTCAAGGCCCAGCGCCTCGATCCCTGCCGCCCGGTGGACGCGGCCGCGATTCTGGCGCGCGAGTGGCGCGGCGGCCTGCTCAACCTGCATCAGAGCTGGGCAGCGCATGCTGCAGGCAGCGCACTGGGCGTGCACAGCTACTGAACCCGGGGATCTGACAAGAGCGTTGCCGAGCCACTTCGCCCGCGGCCAGGAGCGACTGGCCTGCGATGCCGTCACTTCGCCGCCGAGCGGGGTCAGGCACGCTTCCGATGGCATTTGCTGGACGCAGCGATCTCAGGTGATGACGGCATTGCGGTCGGGACTGAAGTCCCTCCTACAGGGGCGTCACAGACCGCCGCCGCAGCGTGGGCGGCCTCACCCGCGATGCGCCGATCCTGCACTCTCGATGCGCCGGGAAAGATCCTCCACCGGCAGGTAGAGCATCCGCTTGCCGGATCTGCGCTTGCGCAGCCAGCCGCGCTCGACCAGCTGCAGCAGGTCCGTGCGCGCGGTCATCAGACTGACGCGGTGCGATTGCGCGTGCGATTCGTGGCTGTAGGCGAAATCGGGATTGCGCAGGGCATGTTCGAGCAGGGCGAGCTGGCGATGATTGAGGTCGTCCTGATCGCGCAGGCGGCGGCGCAGACGGTTCTGCGCCTGGCTCTTGCGCTGCACGTAGTCGAACAGTTCCTCGACCGCCTGCTGCAACACGTCAAGCTGCTGCAGGACGAAATAGGTGCCGTCCTGGGCGTCGCTCTCCACCTGCAGGAAGGCCAGCTCGTAAGGCCGGCGCTGGCGATAGATGGGACGCGAGATGGAGAAGAACTCGGCCAGCCAGTAGCCCCGACGCAGCATCGACCAGTAGAAGAGGGCGCGCGCGGTACGTCCGTTGCCGTCGTGGAAGGGATGATCGTAGGCGAGCTGGAAATGCAGCAGGATCGAGCGCAGCACGGGATGTACGTACTGGTGTCCGTCGATGTCCTCGCCGTTGGCGAAGTCGACCAAGCGCTGCATGCGCCCCGGCAGGGATGCAGCCGGCGGCGGCGAGAACACGATGCGGTTCAGACGGTGGTCGACGATGTCGACCCGGGGGTCGTCCGGGGTCTGCAGGCGCCCAGCCATCTCCGGCCGGTCCAGGGTGCCCTCGGTCAGGATGCGGTGCAGTTCGAGGATGCCCTCCAGCGAGAGCGGGGCACGCGCCATCTCCCGGATGCGCAACATGGCGCGGTAGTTGTTGAGGATCATGCGCTCGTCGCGGCTGGCCGGCTCGCGCTGGCTGCGGAGCAGGTCCTTGGCGTCCTCGCGCGTACTCACGGCGCCTTCGAACAGGCTGGAATGGATGGCCTCCTCCATCAGGGAACTGGCGATGAAGCGGTCGCGCGTGGATTCGTTGCGTGCCGCCTCGGGCAGGACCACCTGCCCGGCCAGAAGGCGGTCCAGGCGGGCAAACCCGGCGTCCAAGCGGGCGTGTCGACTGACCACCAGACCCGTTCCGTTCTTTGCGGTCAGCAGGGGAAAGTGCATCCGCCGCGACATCCGGCTGAATTTGAGCGCCAGCCACCATTCCTCGTGGCTGAGGTCCGCCGGCGGCTTCAGGTGACGAAGTCTGTCCCAATGCAGATAGGCATCGTCGGGCTGCCCGAGCACGACCTGAAGCGCCCGCGACAGACGCTCAGGGGCCAGATCGAACACGAGGGATGCTTCGGGGGCGTCCGGGATCGGTTTCATTTGCTTAAAGTTTTGCACAAACTTTAAGAATGCGTGCGCAATCCGGAGCAGGACCCCCGCCTTGGCCGTTCATGCAGAGGCGTTCAGCGAGGGCCCGACAACGCCGCCGGGTTCGCTTCAAGGCTCCATCACCTGCGCCCAGCCCTGCCAGCCCTCGATGCGCGAGGCGATGATCTTGGCGCAGACCAGCATCGGCACGCCGAGCAGGACACCGGCGATGCCCCACAGCCAGCCCCACAGCAGCAGCCAGAGCAGCAGCACCAGGGGCGAGACCGAGAGCTGGCGGCCGAGCACCAGCGGGGTGAGCAGCTGGCCTTCGAGCACGGTCAGCACCAGGAAGACGCCGGGAACGAGCGCTACCTGGGCCAGATCCTGGAACGCGACCATGCCGACCAGCGCGAGCGCGAGCAGCGCGATCAGGGGGCCGACGTAGGGCGCGAAGTTGAGCAGGCCGGCGACCAGGCCCCAGAGCAGGGCATCGCGCGGCGGCAAGCCGACGGCCCAGAGTGCGCCCGCGGTGGCCAGGCCCAGCGCGGCGTTGATCAGGGCGATGGTGACGACGTAGCGCGAGACGTCGCTCTGGATGGTGCGCAGGATGTCGAGCGTGACGCGGCGCTGCACCCGCGTCGGCAGCAGGTCGACCGCGCGGCGCTGCAGGGTCTCGCCGTAGAGCAGGAAGAAGTAGGCCAGCAGCAGGATGCCGGCGGCGCTGGCCGCCAGCGCCGGCGCCCCGGCCAGCAGCGACCACAGGCGCGGCGCCGGTGCCGGCGGGCCCGCCTCGAT
>JANJTY010000407.1 GCA_024710865.1 Lysobacteraceae bacterium
AGCGGCCGGGGCGCGATGCCGATGATCGCACAAGCCCGCGTGCGCCGCGGCGCGATCGCGCTGAGCGTTCAGCCGCAGGCGAAAGGATCGTCGGCGCCCGCGTTGGGATCGCAGCTCGTCGTCGCACCGGCAGGCCGAACCACTACCCGCAGCGGGCGCCCGCGCGATTCGCGGTCGCTCAGTTCGATCCGAAGCTCGCGAGTCGGAGCCGCATGCCCGAAGGAGTCGGCGCGCAGGCGCCCGAAAGGATCGAACGCGAAGACCCCCCGCTCGGCTTCGACTCGCACCCGCGAGGTCGGCCTGCCGCCGGTCGAGGTCTCGATCAGCTCGAACCGTCCGTCGGGCAGCGGCGCGCGAATCACCCAGTTGCGGCCGTCGACCGACGGCGTCACCGTTGCGGCCGTCGGCGCATCGTCGGTGAGCACGAGTTCGACCGGCGACTGGCGCTTGACCGCCTCGAGTTGGGCGAGCCGCAGGCCGCTGCGCAGGTTGTCCGAGGCGGCGCGAAGCTGGACGTTCGCGAAGAGGCCCGAGAAGTCGGGGCCCGCGGTGGCCGCGAGGGTCGCGCCGATCCCCAGCACGATCGCGAGTTCGACCGCGCTCATGCCTCGCTGGAGGCTTCGCTTGCGCACAGGCACGGTCGGCTTCATCTCGCGGCACGGGGTCGACGATGGCGGGCAGGAGCCGACTATGTGAGACCCGCGCCGACGCAGGCAAAGCCGCCGCGACGGAAGGCGGCGTGCCGGCGACGGATGCGGGGACGCCGCCCGCGGCCGCGCCCGCAGGAGCCAGGCTCAGGTGACCGGAGAGGCGACCGAAGGGCCGGTCGCGAGGCGCCATCGCGGGACCCGGAAGGGCCCGCCCCGGCGAGGACTCAGCGCTTGTGGCTGAGCGTGCCCGGCAGGCTCGCGTAGAACGCGGCCAGGTTCTCGATGTCGACGCGCGAGAGCTGCTTGGCCTGCGCGCCCATGATCGGGTTCTTGCGGGCGTCCGACTGGTAGTCGAGCATCGCCTGCCTGAGGTAGTCGCGGTGCTGTCCCGCCAGGCGCGGATACGACGGATCGATCGGCGTGTTGCCGTCCTTGCCGTGGCAGGCGGCGCACACCTGGTCGGCCTTCTCCCTGCCCTTGGCGATGTCGGCGGCCTGCGCGCCCGTGACCGCGAGCAGTGATGCGGCGCCGATCAGGACGGCGAAGCGCCGGGCGGCGGCAAACGTGTCGTGGCTCATCGTCGTTCCGCGCAATCAGTTGGTGCCGTAGTACGCCGCGAGATCGGCGATGTCCTGGTCGCTGAGGCTGGCCGCGATTCCGCGCATTGTCGGGTGGCTGCGGTCGCCCTTGCGATACGCCTGCAGGGCGGCCTCGATGTACTTCGCGCTCTGCCCCTTGATCATCGGCACCTGGTACACGCCCGGAAACGAGGCCTTGTAGCCCGGAATGGCGTGGCAGCCGATGCACATCGAATTCTTGGACTTGCCGGCTTCGGCATTGCCCGCCGCGGAGGCCGCCAGCGGCACCAGCGCCCAGGCGAGCCCGGCGGCGATCAGGATTTTCGTGGACATGTCTGTGCTGGCTACCCGAAGTACTTGTTCTGTAAGGTAAAGGCCGATTCTATCGGACGGCTCGCCGCGGCGTCCAGCCAGCGTGCCGCGGCCCTCCCGTGCAGCGCGTTCCCGTATACTCGATGCGCCGCCAACCCGAAATCCGGACGAACCCGACATCATGCGTTTCCAGGGCACCGATTCCTATGTCGCGACCGACGACCTGAAGCTCGCGGTCAACGCGGCGATCCAGCTGCAGCGGCCGCTGCTGATCAAGGGCGAGCCGGGCACCGGCAAGACGATGCTCGCCGAGGAAGTCGCCGCAGCGCTGGACATGCCGCTGCTGCAGTGGCACATCAAGTCGACCACCAAGGCGCAGCAGGGGCTCTACGAATACGACGCCGTGTCACGCTTGCGCGACTCGCAGCTCGGCGACGAGCGGGTCAGGGACATCCACAACTACATCGTCAAGGGCGTGCTGTGGCAGGCGTTCGACTCGGACCGCCCGGTGGTGCTGCTGATCGACGAAATCGACAAGGCCGACATCGAATTCCCGAACGACCTGCTGCGCGAAATCGACCGCATGGAGTTCTATTGCTACGAGACGCGCGAACTCATCAAGGCCAAGCACCGGCCGCTGGTGTTCATCACCTCGAACAACGAAAAGGAACTGCCCGACGCCTTCCTGCGCCGCTGCTTCTTCCACTTCATCAAGTTCCCCGAGGCCGACACCATGCGGCAGATCGTGAACGTGCACTTCCCCACGCTTAAGAGCGAGCTGCTCGGCGTGGCGATGAAAACGTTTTACGACGTGCGCGGCCTGCCCGGCCTGAAGAAGAAGCCATCGACCAGCGAACTGCTCGACTGGCTCAAGCTGCTGGTGGCCGAAGACATTCCGCTCACCGCGCTGCAAAGTGCCGACAACAAGGTGTCGGTGCCGCCGCTGGTGGGCGCGCTGCTGAAGAACGAGCAGGACGTGAGCCTGTTTGAAAAACTCGTCTTCATGAACCAGCGGAACCGTTGATTCCCGGAGTCTGGCCATGAGTTTCGTTCAACCGCTGGTGATGTGCCAAAACGGCGTGCGCCTCGAACCCCTCTCTCTGGCGCACGAAGAGGGCCTGCGCGCCGCAGCCGCCGACGGCGCGCTGTGGAAGCTGCGCATCACCTCGGTGCCCGAGCCACAGGACACCCGCGCCTATATCGAAACCGCACTGCAGATGCGCGCAGACGGCCACCGCTTTGCCTTTGCCGTGCGCGATGACGCCACGGGCGAAGTGCTGGGCAGCACCAGCTT
>JANJTY010000513.1 GCA_024710865.1 Lysobacteraceae bacterium
CCAGCGCGCTGTAGACCAGGCCGGGACGGTTTCCGTGGCGACGCGCCATGTCGGCGGTGCGTTGGGCGAAGTCGAGCGCGTCGCCGTGCAGGCCCTGCTCGTTCGCCACGCGCGAAAGGCTGCCGAGCAGGGGCGAGGTTCGCACCGGATCGCCGCTGCGCTCGGCCTCCTCCAGACCGCGCTGCAGGTAATCGCGCGCGACGCCGAACTCGCGCAACCCGAGGTAGAGCAGACCGAAGTAATGGTAGGTACGATCGAGCTCGGCCCTGGCGCCGTCGCGCTGCAGTTCAAGGCTGCGGTCGAGCGCCTCCAGCGCCCGCGAGTACGCGCCCTGGTTGAGCTGGACCAGCGACATATGGGTCAGGACCTCGGCCTCACCGTCGCGATCGCCGAGCGAACGGAACTGGGCGAGGGCGCGCTCGAAGCCTTCCAGCGCCTGCTCGAAGCGCCCGCGCCGTCGCTCGAGGACGGCGAGCTGCACCTGCGCCGCGGCAATGCTGCGCAGGTCGCCGCGGCGCTGCGCGCGTTCGAGCAGACCCTGCTGCAGGGTCTCAAAGTCGGCGTACTGGCCTTGATGGAAGGCGAGCTGGGCCAGCTGGCGCTGCGCATCGTCGAGGCCCGCCTCGTCGCCACGCGCCTCGGCCTCGGACGCCAGATCGCGCCAGATCGCGGCGGCACCGTCCACGTCGCCACCCTGCGCCAGGCCACGGGCCAGCGCCACGCGCTGCTCCGGCTCCAGCATCGGGTCGACCTCCTGCGCCTGACAGACGCCAAGCGACGCCGCCAGCAGCAGTGCACAAACCGCCTGACGCATGCGACCCGACCTCCCGCGGCGTGCCGCAACGGTGGCGCGGCCCCGTCCGGATCATAGCGCCGCAGGACCGGCTTCGATAATCCGCGTGCTCGGGCGATAATGCCCGCATGCACGCCGACACTTCCGCGCCGGACCCGCTGATCATCGCCGGCCGCGCCTACCGCTCCCGCCTCCTCACCGGCACCGGAAAGTTCAAGGACCTCGACGAGACCCGACGCGCCACCGAGGCCGCCGGCGCCGAGATCGTGACCGTGGCCGTCCGCCGCACCAACATCGGCCAGTCGCCGGGCGAACCCAGCCTGCTCGACGTGCTGCCGCCCGACCGCTACACCCTGCTGCCCAACACCGCGGGCTGCTACACCGTCGAGGACGCGGTCCGCACCTGCCGCCTCGCGCGCGAGCTGCTCGACGGCCATCGCCTGGTCAAGCTGGAAGTGCTGGGCGATGCCCGCACCCTGTTCCCGGACGTGAGCCAGACCCTGGTGGCGGCCGAGAAGCTGGTCAGCGAGGGCTTCGAGGTCATGGTCTATACCTCGGACGACCCGATCATCGCCAAACGGCTGGAGGAGATCGGCTGCGTCGCGGTCATGCCACTGGCGGCGCCGATCGGGTCGGGCCTTGGCATCCAGAATCGCTACAACCTGCTCGAGATCGTGGAGAACGCGCGGGTGCCGATCCTGGTCGATGCGGGCGTCGGCACCGCCTCGGACGCCGCCGTGGCGATGGAGCTGGGCTGCGATGGCGTACTCATGAACACCGCCATCGCCGGCGCAAAGGATCCGGTGCTGATGGCGCAGGCCATGCGCAAGGCCGTCGAGGCCGGACGCGAGGCCTTTCGCGCCGGCCGCATCCCGCGCAAGCGCTACGCCAGCGCCAGCTCGCCGGTCGACGGTCTCTTCTTCTGATGAGCGCAACGCCGCGCAAGCCCTACACCGACGATCCCGGCCAGCGCCGCATCCGCAGCTTCGTGCTGCGCCAGGGCCGCCTCACGCCAGCACAGGAGAAGGCGCTGGAGCGGCTCTGGCCGCGCTACGGGCTGGATCACGCCGGCGCAGAGCGCGACTTCGACGCGGCCTTCGGGCGGAGCGCGCCACGGGTGCTCGAGATCGGCTTCGGCAACGGCGAGGCCCTGCTGCATGCCTGCCGGCACGAACCCGGGCGCGACTTCGTCGGCGTCGAGGTGCACCGGCCCGGCGTCGGCCGCCTGCTGCGCGAGGCCGAAGCGGCCGGCGTCGACAACCTGCGCGTCTACTGCCACGACGCGGTCGAGGTGCTGACCCACGAGATTCCGCCCGCATCGCTGGCGGAGGTGCGGATCTACTTCCCCGATCCCTGGCACAAGGCCCGCCATCACAAGCGGCGCCTGATCCAGCCCGGTTTCGTCGCCCTGCTCTGCTCGCGCCTGGCGCGCGGCGGCCTGCTGCACCTGGCCACCGACTGGGCCGACTATGCCGAGCACATGTGGGACGTACTGGATGCCGAGGCGGCCTTGCGCAACCGCGCCGGCCCGCGCGGGCACGTGCCGCGTCCGGCGTGGCGTCCGCAGACGCACTTCGAATCCCGCGGCCAGCGCCTGGGACACGGCGTCTGGGACCTGCTGTACGACCGCGTCGAGGCCTGAGGACAGCGATGCGCCTGCCTTCGCCCGCACCCGGTCGCCCGGGCTGAGCCGACGCCATGGCCTCCAGCGCGCTGACCGTCGACATGATGCTGGTGCTGGGCCTGGTCGGCTTCACCCTGTTCATGTTCATGCTGGACCGGCTGCGGCCGGACGTGGTGGCCCTCGTCTCGCTGGTTGCGCTCGGCCTGCTCGGCCTGGTGCCGATCGAGCAGCTGTTCAACGGCTTCTCCGGCAGCGCCGTGATCGCGGTGATCGCCACCATGATCCTGAGCGCCGGGCTCGACCGAACCGGCGCCCTGAATCGCCTCGCAGTCTGGCTGCTGCGCGTCTCCAAGGGCATGGAGGAACGCCTGATCCTGCTCACCGGCTTCGTCGCCGGACTCATCTCGGGCGTGATGCAGAACCCTTCGGTCATGGCCCTGTTCCTGCCGGTGGCCTCGCGCCTCTCGGCGCGCACGGGCCTGGCGCTTTCGCGCCTGCTGCTGCCGATCGCGCTCTGCATCGTGATGGGCGGCGGCCTCTCCCTGGTCGGCAATTCGCCCCTGATCCTGCTCAACGACCTGCTGGTGGCGGCCAACCGCAACCTGCCCTCCGGCGTGGCCACGCTGGAACCGCTGCCGATGTTCGCGCCCGCGCCGATCGGCCTGGCCCTGCTGCTGGTGGCGATGGGCTACCTGTGGCTGGTGGGCCGGCGCTGGCTGTCGCGCGAGGACAAGGGCGCGACCCCGGCGCGCACCGAGAGCTACTTCGCCAGCACCTACGGCATCGAGGGCGAGGTCTTCGAGCTGACCGTCACCGCCGAGAGCCCGCTGGTGGGCATGTCGGTGGGCGAGGCCGAACTGCAGAAGGGCGCGCCGCTGATCCTGGCGCTCAAGAGCGGCAACGAGTCGCGCCTGGCGCCGCCGGCCGACACCATGATCTGGGTCGGCAGCGTGCTGGGCGTGATGGGCCGGCGCGAGGATGTCGCCGACTATTCGCAGAACAACCTGCTGCGAATGCAGTCGCGCCTGCGCAACTTCGCCGACCTGTTCAACCCGAGCCGCGCCGGCATTTCCGAGGCGGTGGTGCCGCCCACCTCGCGCTTCATCGGCCAGACCCTCGCCGACCTGCACCTGCGCAAGCGTCTCGGAATCAGCCTATTGGCGATCAACCGCGGCGACCAGGTGTTCCGCGAGGACGTGCGGCGCACCCCGATCAAGCCGGGCGACCTGCTCGTGTTCCACAGCATCTGGCGCGACCTGGCCCAGGCCGCCGAGAGCCGCGACTTCGTCGTGGTCACCGACTACCCCAAGGACGAGCAGCGCCCGCACAAGCTCTGGCACGCCCTGCTGGTGTTTGCGCTCGCGCTCGGGCTGGCGCTCTCGCACGAGGTGGCGGTGCCGGTGGCGCTGATGACCGGCGTGGTCGGCATGCTGCTGCTGGGCGTGATCAAGATGGACGAGGCCTACGCCGCGGTGAACTGGAAGACGGTCTTCACCATGGCCTGCCTGATCCCGCTCGGCTGGGCGATGGACTCCTCCGGCGCGGCGAGCTGGATCGCGGCCGAGGCCATGGAGCGCCTCGGCAGCCAGTCGATCTACCTGCTGCAGGCCAGCATCGCCCTGCTCACCACCTTGTTCGCGATGGTGGTGAGCAACGTGGGCGCCACCGTCATCATGGTGCCGATGGCGATCAGCATCGCGCTCGCGGCCGGCGGCAATCCCACCGCCTTCGCCCTGATCGTCGCGCTCTCGGCCAGCAACAACCTGATGAGCGTCTCCAACCCCGTGCTTTCGATGGTGGCCGGCCCGGCCGGCTACCGCAGCGTCGACCTGCTCAAGGTCGGCGCGCCGCTGGCCGCGCTGTACATCGTGATCGTGCTGGTCGGGGTAAACCTGATCCTGTGAGCCGCGGCGTCGCAGGCGGGGGTGGCTCCACCGCCTCAGCGCGCCTCGAATCCGCTGGCGTGGATGCGCGCCACGCGCTTCACCAGCAGCTGCTGCCGGACCGAGGCGCCACCCGCGCCCGCGACCGGGCCCAGGCGTACGACCCGGAAGCCCTGCGCCGCGAGCTGGTTGAGCGTGAGCGTGCCGCTTGCCGGGCAGCGGAAGGGCGTGCTGCTGGTCGGCGGCGTCGCGCCGGCCGCGGGCTGCTCGGCGGAGTAGCAGATCTCGGTGATGACCTGGGCGACTGGCGTTCCGCAGGGCGCGGTCGCCGCGGCAAGCGCCAGGATCAGGGCCGCACGGTTGGGCCGCATGGCTCAGGACTTCCGCTGGATGACCAGCTGATCGGTGATCTGGGTGCCACCGACGGTCACCGGCGTGAGCTGCACGATCTCCCAGCCTTCGGCCGCCAGCTCGGGCAGGGTCTTGGAGCCCGCGATCGGGCATTCGAACACGGTGTCGTTGGTCGGCGGCACCGCGCTGGCGAAGTCGGTCGCCGGGCTGTAGCAGATGTCGGCTTCGCCCGCCGCCGCAGCGAACGAGACCAGGCCGAATGCGATGACGCCGAACGCTGCAGGACGCATGGGGGATGACTCCAGCCGGAAAGGGCGCGGAAGTATAGCCGCGCCTCCTTGCGGCCGCGCCGATCTGCGCACGGCCGGGGCGAGGCGCGATGCACGTCGTCGTGGCGCCGGCGTGGCTGAACCCGAGCCTGTGAAGCCGTTGCTCGTGATTCGTCCAAGCAACGCAGCCACGTCATCGCCTGGAACGGGTCGTGCCCAACCAGTCGTGGCGATTCAGGCGGAACCCGAACTGGCAGCAGGCCAAGACTGCCTCTACCAATCACGAATCACGGCTCTCAGTAATACGTCCACAACTCCCGCGACTCGGCCAGGTGCGGCAGGGCGTTCCAACTGCCCAGGCGCAGGTCGTCGGCCAGCGCGTGGAATTCGCTGAGTGCGCTGTTGCGCAGGCTGAGGTTGAGCTCGACCGCGCGCAGATCGGGCGCGTCGAGCGCGGCCAGGGCGAACTGGGAAATGACGCCGCCGGATGAGACCAGCAGGGTGGTCGCCCCGGCCGCCTGCCGCATCAACGCCGGCCGGACTGCGCGCACGCGCTCGCGAAATCCGGACCAGGGCTCGACGGCGGGTCCGAGGCGGCCCTCGATCCAGGCGCTGATCGCCGCATGCAGCAGGGCGAAGATCTCGCGCGGGCCGCCCTTGGTGCCGCCAGCGGTGGCGCGCACGGCCGGATGTTCCGGGTTGGCCTGCATGAAGCTGCCGAACACGGCGCGGTGGTCGAACTCGTTCAGCGCCGGATCGACCACGGGCTCGGGCAGGGCCAGACCGCGTTCGGCGTAGCCCGCGGCGATGGCGTCCAGGGTCTCGGCATGGCGGCGCATGGCGCCGACGTGCACGGCGGCGATGTCGGGTTCGTGCGCGGCCAGCCAGCGGCCCAGGCGGCGCGACTGCTCGATGCCGGCATCCGAGAGCTTGTCGTAATCGGCGCTGCCGAAGCTGGCCTGGCCGTGGCGGATGGCGATGAGCGGCATGCGGGCCTAATCGATGAAGAAGGTCTGGCTGAAGCGCACCTGCAGCGGCCTGCCGCCGCCCTCTGGCGCGACCTCCAGTTCGAAGCGCAGCTCGTCGCCGTGGCTGATGCGGACTTCACCGAGGTAATAGATCGCCTCGCCCTCGCGCACCTCGCGCAGGGCGATGGATTGGCGCTGGCCGGTGGGCAGAACGGCCGCGGCGGTGACGCTGGCGCTGATGGCCTGCGGCAGGGGCGCGTCGGTGCGGCGCTGGACCGCGACGTTGAGCAGGGCGCGGCTGGCCGAACGGGTGATGCCGTACTGGCGCGCCACCTCCGGCGTCAGGCTGGTGGTCGGCACCGCGTTGTAGTGCACCACGACGCCGTCCTGCTCGTGGATGTTCTGGGCCGCCGCCCAGGGCGAGGTCAGCACGGCAAGTAGGACGGCAAGTCCGCCCAGCACGGTACGCATGGTCGATCTCCAGGGAAGCGGGGTGCTCATCCTCGCGCCAGCGCGAGGCCGAAGTCACGCAAGGGCGCCGCGAGCAGGATGCGCGCCAGCAGCAGGCCCAGGATCACCAGCATGGGCGAAAGGTCGAATCCGCCGAGCGCGGGCAGACGCCGCCGGACCGGCCGCAGCAGGGGCTCGGTCAGCTGCGCCAGCAGCGGCAGCATGGGATGGTGCGCGCCCTGCCCGATCCAGCTCACCAGCACGCGCAGCAGGATCAGCCAGAAGAACAGCGAGAGCACGAAGGCGACCAGTTCGGCC
>JANJTY010000530.1 GCA_024710865.1 Lysobacteraceae bacterium
GCGCCGTGCTGAGCCTGATCTGCGACGGCGGCGAGCGCTACGGCGACAGCTACTACAGCGCCGACTGGCTGCTGCGCAGCGGCCTGGCCGAACCCGTCGCGCGCTGGAGCGCCGTCCTTCGTGGCGTGCTGGCGGAGGGGCGCTGGCCCGATGGCGAGGACGCTGTTCTGCCCTTCCACGCGTAGGAGCGCACCCCGTGCGCGACCGGAGTTGCCACTCGGTGGAGCGATGTCTTGGTGCCCAACGCGGCGGTCCCCGACAGGGTCGGCTTCTACGCAACGGCGCGCCGCCCCCTACGTCCCCTCGAACGAGGCCAGCACGGCCTGCACCACCTGCTCGGCCAGGACCTCGGGCGCGTGCGCGGCGGCGTCGAGGTGCAGTTCGGCCGCTTCCGGCGCTTCATAGGGCGAGTCGATGCCGGTGAAGTTGCGGATCTGCCCGGCGCGGGCCTTGGCGTAGAGGCCCTTGACGTCGCGCTGCTCCGCGACCGCCAGCGGCACGTCGACGTAGACCTCCATGAACTCACCGGGCGCGAACAGTTCGCGTGCCATGCGGCGCTCGGCGCGGAACGGCGAGATGAAGCTGACCAGCACGATCAGCCCGGCCTCGGTCATCAGTTTGGCCACCTCGGCCACGCGGCGGATGTTTTCGACGCGGTCCTCGGCGGTGAAGCCGAGGTCCTTGTTGAGACCGTGGCGAACGTTGTCGCCGTCCAGCAGCATGGTGTGGTAGCCGAGCGCATGCAGGCGCTTGTCGACCAGGTTGGCGACGGTCGACTTGCCCGCGCCGGAAAGACCCGTGAGCCACAGGCAGCGCGGTTGCTGGCCCTTGATGCGGGCGCGCGCGGCGCGGTCAATCTCCAGGTGCTGCCAGTGGATGTTGGCGGCGCGGCGCAGGGCGAAGTCGAGCGTGCCCGCCGCCACCGTGGCGTTGCTGGCGCGGTCGATCAGGATGAAGGCGCCGAGCGCGCGGTTACGCGCATAGGGCTCGAAGGCGATGGGTTGATCCAGCGCCAGGTTCACCTGCGCCACCTCGTTCAGTTCGAGGTGCTTGGCCGCCAGCCATGCCTGGGTGTTGACGTCGATGCGGTGCTTGATCTCGGTGACCTGGGCGCTGACCGTGCGCGTGCCGAGCTTGAGCCAGTAGGGTCGCCCGGGCAGCAGCTGGCTCGCGTCCATCCAGATCAGGTGGGCCGCGAACTGGTCGGCCACTTCCGGCGGTTTGTGCGCCGCGGCAATGACATCGCCACGGCTGATGTCGAGTTCGTCGGCCAGGGTCAGTACCACGGCCTGGCCCACGGCCGCTGCGGCGATGTCGCCCTCGGCGCTGACGATGCGCGCGACCCGCGAGCGCCGGCCGGAGGGCAGTGCGACGATGGCATCGCCAGGCCGCACCGTGCCCGCCGCCAGCGTGCCGGCAAAGCCACGGAAGTTCTGGTCCGGACGGCAGACCCACTGCACCGGCAGGCGCAGTCCTGCATCCGCCGCGGGTTCCGCCAGCGGCACGGATTCGAGGTGCTCCAGCAGGCCCGGGCCGGCGTACCAGGGCGTGTTGGCCGAGCGAACAGTGACGTTGTCGCCGCGCAGGGCCGAAAGCGGAATCGCCTGCACGGCATCGATGCCGAGCTCGCGCGCCAGGGCCAGGTACTCGGCCTCGATGCGGCGGAACACCGCTTCATCGAAGCCCAGCAGGTCGAGCTTGTTCACCGCCAGCACCACATGGCGGATGCCGAGCAGGGCGGCGATGTAGCTGTGCCGACGGGTCTGGGTGAGCAGGCCCTTGCGCGCATCGACCAGCACCACCGCCAGATCTGCGGTGGAGGCGCCGGTGGCCATGTTGCGGGTGTACTGCTCGTGCCCTGGGCAGTCCGCGACGATGAACTTGCGCTTCTCGGTGCCGAAGAAGCGGTAGGCCACGTCGATGGTGATGCCCTGCTCGCGCTCGGCGTCCAGGCCATCGAGCAGGAGGGCGAAGTCGAGCTCGCCGTTCTGCGTGCCATGGCGGCGACTGTCCGCGCCGAGCGCGGCGAGCTGGTCGTCGAGCAGGTTCTGGCTGTCGTGCAGCAGGCGCCCGATCAGCGTGCTCTTGCCGTCATCCACGCTGCCGCAGGTGATGAAGCGGAGCAGGCCTTTGGTCTCGTGGGCCTGGAGCAGGGTGGCGATGTTGGTTGGGGCGGTCTGCGGTTGCATGGGAACGGTGCGCTTGGAATGCCGCAGCTCAGTGATCGTCTCGCACCGACCCCTCACCCGTTCGTGGTGAGGAGCGCGGAACGAGACCGGAGGTCGAGGCCGCGCGTCTCGAACCACCTGCGAGCGTGGTTCGAGACGTCATCTCGTTCGCGCTTCGCGCGCCTCGATGACTCCTCACCACGAACGGAAACTGTTGTCGGGGCCTGGGTTGCCTGAGATGGCTGCCGCAGGGACTCCCCCCTAGAAGTAACCCTCCTGCTTCTTCTTCTCCATCGAAGCGGTCGGATCGTGGTCGATGACGCGGCCCTGCCGCTCCGAGCTGCGCGCCGCGAGCATCTCGGCGATGACGGCCTCCAGCGTGTCGGCGGTGGACTCGATCGCGCCGGTCAGCGGGTAGCAGCCCAGGGTGCGGAAGCGCACGCGGCGCAGCGCGGCCGTTTCGCCCGGGGCCAGCGGCAGGCGCTCGTCGTCGACCATGAGCAGTGCGCCTTCGCGTTCCACCACCGGGCGCTCGGCGGCGAGGTAGAGCGAAGGCACGGGGATGTTCTCGCGGTAGATGTAGAGCCAGATGTCGAGCTCGGTCCAGTTCGAGAGCGGGAATACGCGCACGCTCTCGCCCTTCTGGATGCGGGTGTTGTAGAGGTTCCACAGTTCCGGGCGCTGGTTCTTGGGGTCCCAGCGGTGCTGCGCGCTGCGGAAGGAGAACACGCGCTCCTTGGCGCGGGATTTCTCCTCGTCGCGGCGCGCGCCGCCGATGGCGGCCTCGAAACCGAAGCGGTCCAGCGCCTGCTTCAGGGCCTGGGTCTTCATCACGTCGGTGTGCAGGGTGGCGCCGTGGGTGATCGGATTGATGCCCTGCGCCAGACCGTCCGGATTGGTGTGCACGTGCAAGGTGACGCCGGTCTCGGCGGCACGCTGATCGCGGAAGGCGATCATCTCGCGGAACTTCCAGCCGGTATCGATGTGCAGCATCGGGATCGGCGGCCGGGCGGGGTGGAAGGCCTTCAGCAGCAGGTGCAGCAGGACCGAGCTGTCCTTGCCGATCGAATACATCAGCACCGGGTTGCGGAACTCGGCCGCGACCTCGCGCAGGATATGAAGGCTTTCGGCTTCGAGACGGTCGAGATGGTTCAAGGCGCAGGCGGGGTCGGCATCAGCAGGCGCGAAGTGTAGCGACTGCAGCGCCCGTGGCGCGATGCGCGGCTGAATCCGGAGCGGCATGTGCTCATGCCGTCGCGAATCCCAGGCCGTGCGGGACCGCGGCACGCTTTGGCCGGAAGCCGGCCCAGCAGGTACAATCGCCGCCTTCACCCCGGGCAACGTACGCTGACGTACGGTCGCCGTCGCAAGGAAATCTCCCCCATGAAGATCCTCGTCGCATACAAGCGGGTGGTGGACTACAACGTCCGCATCCAGGTCAAGCCGGACGGCTCCGGCGTGGTCACCGAGGGCGTCAAGCTCTCGCCCAACCCATTCGACGACATCGCGCTGGAGGAAGCCCTGCGCCTGCGCGAGAAGGGCGTGGCGAGCGAGGTCATCGTCGCCACCATCGCCCCGGCCGATGCCCAGCCGCACCTGCGCAACGGCCTCGCCATGGGCGCCAACCGCGCCATCCACGTGGTCAGCGACCAGGCCATCCAGCCGCTCACCGCGGCGCGCGTGTTCCTCAAACTGGTCGAGAGGGAGCAGCCCGGCCTGGTGATCCTCGGCAAACAGGCGATCGACGACGACGCCAACCAGACCGGCCAGATGCTGGCCACGCTCTGGGGCCGGCCGCAGGCCACCTTCGCGAGCGCGGTGGTGATCGAGGGCCAGACCGCCCGCGTCACGCGCGAGGTCGATGCC
>JANJTY010000558.1 GCA_024710865.1 Lysobacteraceae bacterium
CGGCGGTGTTGCGCTCGGGCAGGGCGGCGAACAGGGCGCGGATCTCGGCGTCCGCGTCGTCGCGGCGGGGTTCGTTCGGGGTCGGATCGGGCGACATGGGAGGCTCCATTGGCCTGCGCATGATAGCGGTGGCGCGCATTCCCACGCCGCCTGCCGGGCACGCGCCTCCGCTATGCTGAGGGCATGAACCTCCGCGACCTGCGCTACCTCGTCGCCCTCGCCGACCACCGCCATTTCGGCCGCGCCGCCGAGGCCTGCTTCGTCAGCCAGCCGACCCTGTCGGCGCAGATCAAGAAGCTCGAGGAGGAACTCGACGTGGCCCTGTTCGAGCGCGCGCCGCGGCGGGTCATGCTGACTCCCGCCGGACGCGAGGTCGCCGAACGCGCGCGCCTGATCCTGCGCGAGGTCGACCAGCTCAAGGAGGCCGCGCGGCGCACGCGCGATCCCGAAGCCGGCAGCGTGCGCCTCGGCCTGTTCCCCACCCTTGGCCCCTACCTGCTGCCGCACGTGATCCCTGCAGTGCGCACGCGCTTTCCGCGACTTGAGCTGCTGCTGGTCGAGGAGAAGACCGAGGAACTGCTGCGCCGCCTGCGCGAAGGCCAGATCGACGCCGCCGTACTGGCCCTGCCGCTGCACGACGACCAGCTGCACATCGAGCCGCTGTTCGTCGAGCCCTTCGTGCTGGCGGTGCCGGAGCAGCACCCGCTGGCGCGGCGCGCGCACCTCAAGCTCACCGACCTGGCCGATGAAAGCCTGCTGCTGCTGGAGGACGGCCACTGCCTGCGCGAGCAGGCGCTCGATGTCTGCCACCTGTCCGGCGCGGACGAGCGCGGCGGCTTCCGTGCCACCAGCCTGGAGACCCTGCGCCAGATGGTCGCGGCCGGGGTCGGCGTCACCCTGCTGCCGATGCTGGCGGTGCAGCCGCCGGTGCCGCGTTCGGACAGCATCCACCTGCTGCGCTTCGAAGGCACGCCGCCGCATCGGCGCATCGCCATGGCCTGGCGCCGCAGCTCGGCCATGCACCACTTCCTGCTGAAACTCGCCGAGGCGTTCCGGCGCCTGCCCGAAGGCCTGTTCGAGTCCGCCGACGACGGCGCGGCCAGGGGCCGTCGCCGCCTCAGCCAGCGGCGCCAGACCGCGCGCTGAGCCTTCGCCTGGTTGCGTGGAAGCGGTTTTGCCACGGATGAACACGGATAGGAGCGGATAAGAGCGAAGTGATGAGCACCATGCCTGGCGGCTTCACTTCGTGATCGAGTTGGAACCAGGACAGCGTTCGGAACCCAGCCCATGCGCACTCTTGTTTCGCTTTTAATCCGTGTTCATCCGTGTTCATCCGTGGCCAACGAATTCCCACCCAGGCCAGCCGAACGGCCATCCAACGCGGCCAGGCGAGATCAGCCCAGCAGCCCGCGCAGGAAGGGCACGGTGATGCGGCGCTGGGCGGCGAGCGATTCGCGGTCGATGCGTTCGAGCAGGTCGAGCAGGCCGGGCAGGTCGCGGCCGACGCGGGCGAACAGGTAGTCGAGCGCGATGTCTTCGATCTGGAATCCGCGCGCGGCGGCGTGCCGGCGCAACAGGGCGCGGCGTCCGGCCTCGTCCAGTGCGCCAATGCCAAGCTGGATGCACTGCGCGAGGCGCGAGCGCAGGTCGGGCAGGCCAAGCCCAAGGCCGGCCGGCGTTGCCCGCGCGGCGTAGAGCAGGCCGGCACCGGCGGCACGGGCACGGTTGTGCAGGTCGAACAGGGCGACCTCGTCCTCGCGCCGACCGGCCACGGCTTCGAGCGCGTCGATGCAGATCAGGTCGGCGCGCTCGGCGTCCTCGATCGCGGCGGCGAGATGGCCGGCCAGGGCCGCCAGCGGCAGGTAGACCGCGCGCAGGCCAGCGGCATCCGCGCGTGCGCCGCAGGCCAGCAGCAGGTGCGACTTGCCGCTGTGCGCCGGACCCGATAGGAACAGCGCCACGCCCTGGGGCGCCGCAGCGAAGGCTTCCAGCGCGCGGACCGCGTCGTCTGCGCCCTGGAAGGACTCGAAGCGACGCGAGGGCGGGAAACGCAGCGGCAGCGGCAGCTGCGGCGTGCTCACGCCTCGCCGCCGTCGCCGCGCGGCTTGCGTCGGCGGCGCTTGCGCGGAGCGCGCGGCGGGGCGGAATCGGAATCCGCGGCCTTCACGGCCTCGGACGGCGTTCCTTGCACCCGCCCGAACGGCGCCTCGCCGCTGCCGCGCGGGACACGTGCGGCGGCGCTGGCGCTGGCGAACAGGCCCTGGTCCTCGCGCTGGTAGAGCTCGCTCTCGGTGTAGCGCTGGTGGGCGTAGCGCAGCACCACCATGATCACGGCCGCCACCGGCAGCGCCATCAGCACGCCGAGGAAGCCGAACAGCTGGCCGCCGACCATGATCGCGAAGATCACCGCCACCGGATGCAGGCCGATGCGGTCGCCCACCAGCCAGGGCGTGAGCACGAAGCTCTCCAGGGTCTGGCCGATCCCGAACACCAGCAGCACCAGCACGACGTGGGTGATGTCGCCGTACTGCACCAGGGCCGCGATCAAGCCGGCACCGATGCCGCCGATGGCACCAAGGTAGGGAATGAAGCTGACCAGGCCGGCCAGCATGCCGATCAGCAGGGCAAGATCGATACCGACCATCCACAGGCCGAGCGAGTAGATCGCGCCGAGC
>JANJTY010000593.1 GCA_024710865.1 Lysobacteraceae bacterium
GGCCAGCGCGGCGAGCGCCGCGCCCTGCTGGCGCGGCTGGAGCGCGAGCGCGGCAAGACCGTGCGCCAGCTCGACGCGCTCGAACAGGATGAAAAGGCCCTGCTGGCCCTGATCGAGCGCCTCACCGATGTGTTCGCCGACATCCCGCCAGCGCTTGGCGCGGGCGAAGCCCTGGCCAGCCAGCGCGGGCGCCTGCCCTGGCCGCTGCAGGGCCGGGTTCGCGGCGCCTTCGGCGGCACCCTGCCGGACGGTCGGCGCAGCGGTGGCTGGCTGATCGAGGCCAATGCCGGCGCGGAGGTGCGCGCGGTCTCGCACGGCCGGGTGGCCTACGCCGACTGGCTGAACGGGTACGGCCTGATCGTGATCATCGACCATGGCGAGGGCTACCACTCGCTCTACGCCCACGCCGATGCCCTGCTCTGCGAGGTCGGCGACTGGGTCGACGCCGGCGCCCCGGTCGCGCGCGCCGGCAGCTCGGGCGGCATCGCCGAGCCTTCGCTCTACTTCGAGCTGCGCCAGGGCGGTCGCGCCGTGGATCCCAAGACCTGGCTGCGCCGGCGCTGATTCGCCGCCGCTTGCGCGCACGGCGCATAATCTTGGGCATGAGCCTTCGCCTCCCCGTCATCGCCCTGCTCCTCGCCCCGCTGCTCGCCAGCGCCCAGGAGTCCGCCGCCGAACCTCCGACCGATGCGACCGAAGCCGCGAGCGAAGCGGCGGCGGAGCCGGCGGTCAGCCTGGAGGAAGTGCGCCGTTTCGTCTCGGTGTTCCGCGCCGTGCAGGAAGCCTACGTCGAGCCTGTCGACGATGAACGCCTGATGCGCGCCGCCATCCGCGGCCTGCTGCTCGACCTCGATCCGCACAGCGCCTACCTCGACCAGGAGGCCACCACCGCGCTCGGCGAACAGGCCAGCGGCGCCTACGGCGGCCTCGGCCTCGAAGTGATCCAGCGCCCCGACCGCGCCCTCATCGTCGTCGCACCGATCGACGAGACGCCGGCCGCGCGCGCGGGCCTGCGCTCGGGCGACGTGATCGTGGCGATCGATGGCGAGCCCGTGTCCGCGCCGGACCAGGCCGATGCCGTGGCGCGCCTGCGCGGCGAACCCGGCAGCACGGTCGACCTGACGGTCGAGCGCGAGGGCGAAGCCGAACCCCTGGAGTTCTCGCTGGTGCGCGAGACCATCCGCGTCGCCAGCGTGCGCGAGCGCAGCCTCGATCCCGGCTACGTCTACCTGCGCATCGCGGCGTTCCAGAGCGATACCGCGGCCGAACTGGCGCGCAAGCTGGCGCAGGCGCGCGAGGCGGCGGGCAAGGACGGCCTCAAGGGCATCGTGCTCGACCTGCGCAGCAACCCCGGCGGCCTGCTGCACGCCGGCATCGAAGTCGCCGATGCGTTCCTCGAGGACGGCCTGATCCTCACCACGCGCGGCCGCCTGCCCTTCGCCACCAGCGAGTACCACGCCAAGCCCGGCGACATCGCCACCGGTGCGCCGATCGTGTTGCTGACCGACGGCGGCACCGCCTCCGCCGCCGAGGTCGTGGCCGGCGCCCTGCGCGACCACCGCCGCGCCGTGATCATGGGTGGCGTCAGCTTCGGCAAGGGTTCGGTGCAGACCGTGCTGCCGGTCGACAACGGCGACTCGATCAAGCTCACCACGGCGCGCTACTACACGCCGAACGGCACCTCGATCCAGGCCACCGGCATCGTGCCGGACATCCTCCTCGACTCCGACCTCGAGCTGCACCGCGCGGCACGCGGCGGCCCACGCCTGCGCGAAGCCGACCTGCCCGGCCACCTGCAGGGCGAGGACGAAGGCGCGGCCCAGCCCGAAGCGGACGCCGAGGCGCTGCAGGACTACGTCGTGCTGGAAGCGCTCAACCTGCTCAAGGGCCTGGCGGTGTTCGCCCGCCCCGCGGGCGAAGGCTGAGGTTCAGCGTTGGCGCAGGCGGCGCGCCACCGCGCCGCGCGCGACCAGGGCGAACGCGATGCCGGCGAGGAAGCCGGCCACGTGCGCCCACCAGGCCACCGCACCAAAGCCCGGACCGACGAAGCTCAACAGGACCTGCAGGCCGGCCCAGACCCCGATCAGCAGCGACGCCGGCGTGCGCACGAACTCCAGATACAACCCGAGCGGCAGCACCACCCCGAGTCGCGCCCAGGGAAACAGCACGAGATAGGCCCCGATCACCGACGAGACCGCGCCGCTGCCGCCGATGACCACCGAATCGGCCTGCCCGGCCAGGCTCAGGGCCGCGCCCAGGTTGGATACCGCACCACCGAGCAGGAACAGCAGCGAAAAGCGCAGCGTGCCGAGCGAACGTTCGGCCGAGACCCCGAAGATGAGCAGGAAGGCGACGTTGCCGGTCAGGTGCAGCCAGTCGGCGTGCAGGAACAGCGCGGTCAGCAGGGTGCCGGCGCGGCCATCGAGCAAGGCGAAGCCGCCCGCGGGTCGGACCTCGAACAGACTCGCGGGCACGGTGCCCCAGGCGCCCAGCAGCTGGTCCCGGGCCGCGCCGTCGAGCAGGCTGGTCCAGACGAACAGCGCGACCCAGCCCACCACCAGCAGCGGCGTGACCCAGGGCGGCGGCGGCGGGCGGCGACTCGGCACGTGTACGAACATGCCGGCGATGATGCGCGGCCGGGTCTGCCGGGCTCAAGCGCCCCAGCCGGCCGGCACTTGGGATCGGGCCGGGCTGGCCCGATAATGGAGCGATGAGCGAGCCAGCGCGCGGTTTCCAGTTTCCCGGCGAATTCGAGATCGCCGTCATGGGCGAGGCCGGCGCCGGCCTCGAACAGGTCCTGCCCGACACCCTGGAGGCACTCGGCCTGACCGTGTTCCGCGACAGCCTGCGCACGCGCCCGTCGAGCAAGGGCCGCTTCGTGTCGGTGACGGTGCGCTTCGAGGCGCAGTCGCGCGACGACTACAACGCCGCCGACGGCGCCCTGCGCGCGCGGCCGGAGGTCAAGTGGATCCTGTCCTGAGCTGGACCGTGCGCGACCTCGGCCGGCAGCCCTACGAGCCGGTCTGGCGCGCCATGCAGGCCTACACCGACGCGCGCGGCGCGGACGGTGCCGACGAGCTCTGGCTGGTCGAGCACGAGCCGGTCTTCACCCTGGGCCAGGCCGGCAAGGCCGAGCACGTGCTGGCGCCGGGCGAGATCCCGGTGATTCCGGTCGATCGCGGCGGGCAGGTCACCTACCACGGTCCCGGCCAGATCGTGGCCTACCCCCTGGTCGACCTGCGCCGGCTCAGGCTGGGCGTGCGCGAACTGGTCTGCCGCATCGAGCAGGCCATCATCGACGTGCTGGCGGACTGGAACATCGAGGCCCGCCGCCGCGAGGGTGCACCCGGCGTCTACGTCGGCGCGGCCAAGGTCGCCGCGCTCGGCCTGCGCGTGCGGCGCGGCTGCAGCTTCCATGGCCTGGCCTTCAACATCGCGATGGACCTCGAACCCTTCCGCCGCATCAATCCCTGCGGCTACGCCGGCCTCGCGGTCACCTCGATGTTCGATCTCGGCGGCCCTTCCAGCCTGGAGGCGGTCAAGCCCGCCCTGGTGGACGCGCTTTCGCGCCAGCTGGGGCTGGTGGCCCGAGCCGAAACCGCGCTGCCCGAGCTGCTCGCGGCATGAGCGCCCCGCCCGCGGCATCGCACCCGGTGCGGGATCGGTGGCGCCGGCCGAGCGCGGCGCCCCTCGGCGCCGTGGCGAATCCTTCGCCGACGGCATCGGCTCCCACGACCTGCACCGTCTTCCACACTCACCGGCTGCCATGACCGATACCAAGACCATCCCGCTCAGCCTCGCCGGCGAGACCCTCACCCCCGGCGCCAAGCAGGTCGGCGAGAGCAAGATCGCGCGCAGCCCGGTGCAGTTCGCCGATGCCCCGGCCCTGCGCAAGCCGAGCTGGATCCGGGTGCGCATTCCTTCCGGCAACGCCGTGGCCACCCTGAAGGCCAAGCTGCGCGAGAACCGCCTGGTGACGGTCTGCGAGGAGGCCAGCTGCCCCAACATCCACGAGTGCTTCAGCCACGGCACCGCCACCTTCATGATCCTGGGCGAGGTCTGCACCCGCCGCTGCAGCTTCTGCGACGTCGCCCACGGCCGGCCCAAGCCGCCCGACGCGGGCGAGCCGGCCAACCTCGCCCGCACCATCGCCGACATGGGCCTGCGCTACGTGGTGATCACCTCGGTCGACCGCGACGACCTGCGCGACGGCGGCGCCCAGCACTTCGCCGACTGCATCACCGCGGCGCGCGCGCTCAGCCCACAGCTCAAGGTGGAGATCCTCACCCCCGACTTCCGCGGCAAGGGCCGCATGGAGCGCGCGCTGGAAATCCTCGCCACCGCGCCGCCGGACGTGTTCAACCACAACCTGGAAACCGTGCGCGAGCTGTACGCCAACGTGCGCCCCGGCGCCGACTACGACTGGTCGCTGCGCCTGCTGCAGCAGTTCAAGGCCCAGC
>JANJTY010000620.1 GCA_024710865.1 Lysobacteraceae bacterium
GCCGAGCCACGCGTCCGCCTGACCGAAGCTGCTTTTACGAATCCCGAATCCCGAATCCCAAATCCCGGCTCTCCAATGAACCGCATCGACACCCGCTTTGCCCAGCTCCGTTCCGAGGGCCGTTGCGCCCTGATTCCCTTCATCACCGCGGGCGATCCCTCGCTCGAGGCGACGGTGCCGGTGATGCACGCGCTGGCGGCCGCCGGGGCCGATGTGATCGAGCTGGGCGTGCCCTTTTCCGATCCGATGGCCGACGGGCCGGTGATCCAGCAGTCGAGCGAACGCGCGCTGGCGCGCCATGCCGGCCTGCGCTGGGTGCTGGCCTGCGTGCGCGCCTTCCGCGAGCGTGATGCGCTGACGCCGGTGGTGCTGATGGGCTACCTCAATCCGGTCGAGCTGTTCGGCCTTGAGCGCTTCAGCGCCGAGGCGGTCGCGGCCGGGGTCGACGGCGTGCTGCTGGTCGATTGCCCGCCGGAGGAAGCCGAGGCCATCGACCAGGTCTTCGCCGCCAGCGGCCTGCACCGTATCGCACTGGCCGCACCCACCACGACCGAGGAGCGCCTGGCCGCCATGGGCCGGCAGGCGCGCGGGTATCTGTACTACGTGTCCTTCGCCGGCGTCACCGGCGCCAACAACCTCGATGTCGGCGCCGTGCGCGAGCGGGTCACGCGCATGCGCACCGAGCTGCCGCTGCCGGTGGCGGTCGGCTTCGGCATCAAGGACGCCGAATCGGCCCGTGCGGTGGCCGACTTCGCCGATGGCGTGGTGATCGGCAGCGCCCTGGTCCAGCATCTCGCAGGTGCGGCCACGCTGGACGATGCCGTGGCGCGCGCCACGGAATTCCTTGCGCCGATCCGCGCCGCGCTGGGCTGATCGTCGGCGACTCCCTGCGCGCGGCATGCCCACCGCGCGCTACCATCGCGCTTGGTCCTGATCGCGATGCCTGCCATGGAAATCTTCGCCCTCGTCCTGCTCGGTTTCGCCCTGGTCACCGTCTTCAAGGCCGTGCGCATGGTGCCGCAGGGCTTCGAATGGACGGTCGAGCGCTTCGGCCGCTACGACCGCACGCTGGAGCCCGGCTTCGGCCTGACCATCCCGTGGGTCGAGGCCATCGGGCGCAAGATGAACATGATGGAGCAGGTGCTCGACGTGCCCAGCCAGGACGTCATCACCAAGGACAACGCCGTGGTCAAGGTCGACGGCGTGGTGTTCTACCAGGTGCTGGATGCGGCCAAGGCGGCCTACGAGGTGGCGCAGCTGGAGATCGCGGTGCTCAACCTCACCATGACCAACATCCGCACCGTGCTGGGCTCGATGGACCTCGACGAATCGCTGTCCAAGCGCGACGAGATCAACGCCAAGCTGCTCGCGGTGGTGGACGACGCCACCCATCCCTGGGGCATCAAGGTCAACCGCATCGAGATCAAGGACATCCAGCCGCCGCGCGACCTGGTCGACTCGATGGCGCGCCAGATGAAGGCCGAGCGCGAGAAGCGCGCCAACATCCTCGACGCCGAAGGCCACCGTGCCGCCGAGATCCTGCGCGCCGAGGGCGAGAAGCAGGCCGCGGTGCTGGAGGCCGAAGGCCGGCGCGAAGCCGCCTTCCGCGACGCCGAGGCGCGCGAGCGCCTGGCCGAGGCCGAGGCCAAGGCGACGATGATGGTGAGCCAGGCCATCGCCAAGGGCGATGTGCAGGCGATCAACTACTTCGTCGCGCAGAAGTACGTCGAGGCGCTGAAGGAGTTCGCCAAATCGCCGCAGCAGAAGACCCTGCTGCTGCCGCTGGAGACCACCGGCGTGCTCGGCTCGCTGGCCGGCCTGATGGAGATCGCCCGCGCCGCCGGCGATCGCGGTGGCGCGAGCCCGCCGCCGCCCGCCGCGCCGCGTCCGCCGATGCCGGGCAAGGTGGGCTGAGCCCATGCGCGATTTCCTCGCCTCGAACTGGTTCTGGTGGGCCCTGGCCTTCGCCCTGTTCGCGATCGAGGCCCTGGTGCCGGGCGTCTACATGCTCTGGCTGGGCCTGGCCGCCCTGCTCACCGCGGTTCTCGTGCTGGTTCTCCCGGAGCTGAGCCTTGCGGCGCAGTGGATGCTGTTCTCGGTGCTGGCGGTCATCACCCTGGGCGCGGCCTGGCGTTTCCGCCGCGCGCATCCGCCGCTGGCCAAGGACCATCCGCACCTCAATCGGCCAGCCGCGCAGTTCGTCGACCGCGTGTTCGCGCTGGAGCAGGGCATCGTCAACGGCCGCGGCAAGGTCAAGATCGGCGATGCGCTGTGGGTGGTGGAGGGCCCCGACCTTCCGGCCGGCGCCAGGGTGCGGGTGAGGGCGACCGAGGGCATGGTGCTGCGCGTCGATCCAGCCGAGTGAGCGGCGCTGCTTTCGGCCGCAACTGAGAATCGTTATCATCGAATCTTTGCCGGGAATCCGTCCGATGCGCGCCCTTGCCCTGTTGTCGCTGCTCCTGACCCTGGCCGCCTGTGGCGAGCGTCCCGCGCCCAGCGCCGACGCTCCGGCGCCAGCCGCGTCCGCCGCGCCGCCGGCGCCGGCGGAACTGGTGGTGTATTCCGAGCGGCGCGAGCCGCTGATCCAGCCCATCTTCGAGGCCTACACCGCCGAGACCGGCGTGCCGGTTCGCTGGCTGACCGACGCCGCGCCGGCCCTGATCGAGCGCCTCGCCGCGGAAGGGCCACAGACCCAGGCCGACCTGTTCATGGCGGTCGACGCCGGCAACCTCTGGCAGGCGGCCGAACGCGGCCTGCTCGCGCCGATCGCGTCGCCTGCGCTGGAACAGGCCATCCCGGCCAGTCTGCGCGATGCGCAGGGGCGCTGGTTCGCGCTCAGCCAGCGCGCCCGCACCCTGGTGTATTCGACCGAGCGGGTCG
>JANJTY010000622.1 GCA_024710865.1 Lysobacteraceae bacterium
GCAGCGCGCCGCCGCCGGTGAGTACGATGCCGCGCTCGGCGACGTCGGCGCACAGCTCCGGCGGGGTCTGCTCCAGCGCCTGCTTGACCGCGCTGACGATGCCGCTGAGCGGCTCGTGCAGGGCCTCGAGCACTTCGTTCGAGTTGATGACGATCATGCGCGGCACGCCTTCGGCGAGGTTGCGGCCGGAGACTTCGAACTCCTTGACCTGGGCCTGCGGGAAGGCGCAGCCGATCTCGAGCTTGATGCGCTCGGCGGTGGTCTCGCCGATCAGGGTGCCGTGGTTGCGGCGCACGTAGTTGATGATGGCCTCGTCGAAGCGGTCGCCGCCGATGCGCACCGACTGCGAGTAGACGATGCCGTTGAGCGAGATCACCGCCACTTCCGAGGTGCCGCCGCCGATGTCGATGACCATCGAGCCGCGGGCCTCGTCGACCGGGATGCCGGCGCCGATCGCGGCGGCCATGGGTTCCTCGATCAGGTAGACCTCGCGGGCGCCGGCCTCTTCGGCCCACTCCTTGATGGCGCGGCGCTCGACCTGGGTCGAGCCGCAGGGCACGCAGATCAGCACGCGCGGGCTGGGACGCAGGAAACGGGCGCGATGCACCTTGCGGAGGAAGTGCTTGAGCATCTCCTCCGTGGTGGTGAAGTCGGCGATGACGCCGTCTTTCAGCGGCCGGATGGTGACGATGTTGCCCGGGGTTCGGCCCAGCATGCGCTTGGCCTCGACGCCCACGGCCGCGACCGACTTGGCGCTGCCGGCGCCGCGGTCCTGGCGGATCGCGACCACCGAGGGCTCGTTCAGGACGATGCCCTGGCCGCGGACGTAGATCAGGGTGTTGGCGGTGCCGAGGTCGATCGACAGGTCGGTGGAGAACAGTCCACGCAGGCTCTTGAGCATGTTGGGGAATTCGGCGCTGGGCGGGGGGCCGGAAAAGCTCGCTAGCCTAGCAAGCGTGTCCGACACGGGCAAGGAAAACGGCGCCGTTGAGCGGTTCCGACGCGATTCAGCCAAGCGACCGACGCCCTGGCGCGAGCGCCGACATCGCGCCCGTGGGTTGCGCGCCTTGCCCGCGACGTTCCCAGCACGTACCTTTGCCGCCGGTTTTCCCTACGGCGCCCACCATGTCCGCACTGATCTGTGGTTCCCTCGCCTACGACACCATCATGGTGTTCCAGGACCAGTTCAAGAACCACATCCTGCCGGACAAGGTGCACATCCTGAACGTGTCCTTCCTGGTCCCGCGCATGCGGCGCGAATTCGGCGGCTGCGCCGGCAATATCGCCTACAACCTCAAGCTGCTGGGCGGCGATCCCATCCCGATGGCCACCGTCGGCCAGGATTTCGGCCCCTACCGCGAGCATTTTGAGGCCTGCGAGATCCGCCTCGACCACGTCAAGGAGATCGCCGATCTCTACACCGCGCAGGCCTTCATCACCACCGACCTGGACGACAACCAGATCACCGCCTTCCATCCCGGCGCAATGATGCGTTCCTACGAGAACCACGTGCGCGACGTGGCCGGGGTCAAGTTCGGCATCGTCGGACCGGACGGGTACGAGGCGATGCTGCAGAACGCCAGGGAGTTCGCCGAGCTGGGCATTCCCTTCATCTTCGATCCCGGCCAGGCCATGCCGCTGTTCAACGGCGAGGAATTGCGCCAGATGATCGAGCAGGCTACCTACGTCACGGTCAATGACTACGAGTCGAACCTGCTGCAGGACAAGACCGGCCTCTCGATCAGGCAGATCGCCGAGCGCGTACAGGCCTACCTGATCACGCGCGGACCCAAGGGCTCCGAGGTGCATACCAAGGGCGGCGAGATGCACGTCCCGGCGGCCAACGCGATGCGCGTGGTCGACCCCACCGGCTGCGGCGATGCCTACCGCGCCGGCCTGATCTTCGGCTTCATGCACGGCATGGACATGGCCACGACCGGCCGCATCGCCTCGCTCATGGGCGCGCTCAAGATCGAGCACCTCGGTCCGCAGAACCAACGCTTCGACTACGAGGAGTTCGCCGAGCAGTTCCGCCAGCAGTTCGGCTCCGCGCTGCGCTGAGCGCGTGCCGACCGCCGCCGCCCCGGAAGGAGCGGCGCCGCCGCCCGATCAGTTCGTGATCTGCACCTGGTCGAGGTAGACGTACACGTCGTAGCTGGTCTGCGCGCGGTACAGCCAGACCGCATCCAGGGTCACGTTCGCGGCGGTGATGGTGCCGTTGCCGCCGACCCACGCGTCCCACTGCGCGGCATCGTCCAGGCGCCACTCCAGGAAGGTCCAGGTGTTGGCCGGGATCGAACGCGCGATGGAGCGCTCGGTGCCGTCGCTGTCGTCCACGCCCAGCGCCGCGCTCATGCCGCTGCCGCCGGCATAAACCCAGAACCCGACCCGCCCGCCGGCCTTGGCCAGGCTGGTGTTGGCCGAGGGACTGCCGCCGCCGGAGAGCAGGCGCACCGACCAGCTGGCCGAGCTGCTGGCGTTGTCGACCAGCTTGACCTGCAGCGAACAGCTGCCCACCCGCGCCATCGAGCACCAGCGCAGCGCGGTGCTGCTGGTCGAGATGCCGGTGGTACTGCCCGAATAGGCCGGGCTGTGGGTGAAGTGCCCCACGCTGCTCTCGAAGCTATCCAGCACGCGGGTGACCGAGCTGACCGGATTCAGCAGGCTGTAGTAGCGCCGCCAGTCCCAGTTGATGCCGGGGTCGGTGTGGGTGTTGCCGGAGTAGTGCTGATGACCCTTGATCCTGACGCTGTCGGGCAGCAGCACGATGCCGCTGCTGCTGGCGCCGTTGTAGGCGCTGCTGCAGCTGATGCCGGAATAGCGCGCGCAGAAGTGTCGCACCAGGGCGGCCGAGGCGTTGTACATCGCCGTGGTGTACCAGGCGCTGTTGCTGACGTAGCCCTCGTGCTCGATGCCGAGGGTGTAGCTGTTGTGGTTGCGCACGTGCCAGGCGGTGTGCGCCTCGCGCACCATCTGCGTGACCTGGCCGTCGGAGCTGCGGATCACGTAGTGCGCCGAGACGTTGGCGGCCGAGTTCTGGAACCAGGAGATGGTGCCGGCGTAGCTGCCCTGCGCGGTGTGGATGGTGACCGCGCTCACCGCCGCCGAGCGCGAGGCGGTGTAGTTGGTCGAGTGCGCCGCGGTCCAGATGGCCGGACCATAGTCGGTGCTCTTGAGCGCGGCCTGGCCCGATTTCTCCGCGCCGGCGGCATCGCTCCGGACCAGGGTTTCGCTGAGCGGATCGATGGCATAGCCCTCGACCTCGACGCGGTCCTTGTCCAGGTCGAGGCGCACGAAGGGCGCGCGCAGCGCGACCAGCTGGTCGGCGTCGAAGGCCTGCTCCCACGCGATCGGGCGCTCGGGCACGACCATGCCCTTCTCGTTCACGCCACGGTCGAGGCTGAGCAGCACGTCGAAGGCGAAGCTGGCGCGGGCAAAGTCCTGCACCGCGCTCATGCCGGACACGGACGCGAAGCCGGCATAGCGCGCCAGCGCGGCGGCGATCGCCTCGGGCGGCAGTTCGCGCGCCTTGGCGCCATGCTCGCGTCCGATCTCGCGCGCCAGCAGCGCCGCGGCACCCAGCACGTTCCAGCGCGCCTGGCGCGCGACCTCTGCGCGTTCCACGCCCAGCAGCTTCGAGGCCCAACCGAGCTGGTCGGCGAACCCGTCACCGCCGTACAGGCCCATCAGGCCGTGCGCCGCCGGCAGGTGGTGGTGGCTTTCCTCGCCCGCCTTCGGCCGCAGGTGCTGCCAGCGGCTCTGCACGTGTGCGATGGCCTCCAGCGTGCCGGCCGGGATCTGCGGATGGCGCGCGTAGGCCTCGGCGAACAGCTTCGGGTAGGCCGAACGCTCGGCCAGCAGGCCTTGCTCTTCCGCCGCGAGGCGGCCCTGCAGGGCATCCTCGTAGCGCTCGGCCGCGGCGGGCGACGGGAACGCGCAGGCAAGGAACGCCAGCGCCAGGGTGCGCACGATCATGGATCCTTCTCCCCAAGGATGCGGTGTCGATGTCCGCGCCCGAGCCCCCCGGCGTCGCGCGCGGCGCGGACATTAGCACCGCGCCGGCGGGGAATCCAGAACCCCATACCCGCAGCTGCGGTGCGCTGGCGTCGCGACGGCGCGACCGGGATCACCCGGTTCAGGCAGCCGCGAAGGGCAGGCGGGTCGTCGGCCTCCCACTCAGCGCCAGCACCGCGTTCGCCACTGCCGGCGCGATCGGCGGCGTGCCGGGTTCGCCCGCGCCGCCCGGATCGGCTTCGCTGACCACGAGGTGCACCTCGACCTTGGGCATCTCGCTCTGGCGCAGCAGCGGGTAGTCGTGGAAGTTGCCCTGCTGGACGCGCCCGTCCTTGAAGGTGATCTGCTGGTGCAGCGCGGCCGCCAGGCCGAACACGATGCCGGATTCGATCTGCACCTTGGCGTGGCGCGGGTTCACCACGCGGCCCATGTCGGCCACCGCCACCACGCGATGCACGCGCGGGCGGCCGTTCTCGAGCGAGACCTCGGCCACCTGCGCCACCACGCTGCCGAAGCTCTCGACGATGGCGAGACCACGCGCGCGGCCTTCGGGCAGGGCCTCGCCCCAGCCCGAGCGCGCCGCGACGATGTCCAGCACCTGCAGCCACTTGGCGTTCTCGCGCAGCAGGGCGCGGCGGTAGTCGAGCGGATCGCGCCCGGCCTTGCGCGCGGCGAGGTCGATCGCGTGCTCGACCGCCAGCGCGGTATGGGTGTGGCCGACCGAGCGCCACCAAAGCACCGGCACGCCGGGCGGCGCGAGATGGCACTCGACCCGCAGGTTCGGCACCGCATAGGGCAGGTCCGCCGCGCCTTCGACCGCGGCGCCTTCGACGCCATCCTTCACCGCGCCGGCGAAAGGCGTGCCGGCCATGATCGACTGCACCACGATGCGCTGGTGCCAGGCCTGCGGCAGGCCGTCCTCGCCCAGGCGCAGGCGCAGGCGGTGCACGGCGCGCGGCCGGTACCAGCCGCCGCGGGTGTCGTCCTCGCGGGTCCAGACCGTCTTGATCGGCACGCCCTCGTCCTTGGCCACGTTCGCGGCCAGCGCGACGAAATCGCCGACCGGATTGGCGCGCCGGCCGAAGCCGCCGCCGAGCAGCAGGTTGTGCAGCGCGACGCGATCCTCGGGCAGGCCGAGGATGGCGGCGGCGCGGGCGCGGTCGGCGCCCTGCATCTGGGTGCCGGTCCAGACCTCGGCCTCCTCGCCGCGGTGGTGCACCGTGGCGTTGAGCGGCTCCATGGTGGCATGCGCCAGGTAGGGCAGGTCGAGATCGAGCGCAAGCACGTCTGCACCATCGCCCAGGGCCGCCGCGGCATCGCCGCGCTCGGCCGCCAGCGCGCCCGGCGTTTCCGCCAGCGCCGCGTACTCGCGCCCCTGCACCGCGCTGTCGAGCGCCGCCAGCGGACCGAGGTCCCAGTCGATCTTCAGCGCCTCGCGGCCCTGGCGCGCGGCCCAGAAGTGCTCGGCGATCACCGCCACGCCCTCCGGCACGGCCTTGACCTTGCGCACGCCGGGCAGCTTCAGCGCCGCCTCGGCATCGAAGGACTTCAGCGTGGCGCCGAACACCGGCGGGCGCGCGACGACGGCGGTGAGCAGGCCGGGCAGCTGCACGTCGATGCCGAACCTGGCGCTGCCATCGACCTTCTCCGGCGCCTCGCTGCGGCGGCGCTCGCGCCCGATGTAGCGGAACTGGTCCGGCGTCTTGAGCACGACCGCGGAAGCCTCCGGCCGCGGCAGCGCGGCGGCGGCGCCGGCCAGTTCGCCGTAGGCCACACGCCGGCCGCTGGCCTCGTGGATCACGAAGCCGGCCTCGGTGCGCAGGGCTTCGCGCGGCACCTCCAGGCGCTGGGCCGCAGCCTCGATCAGAAGATGGCGGGCTTCCGCACCCGCGCGGCGCAGCGGCTCGAATAGGCCGCGCACCGAGGTCGAGCCGCCGGTGACCTGGGAACCGAAATACGGGTGGTTGAAGGCCGCGTCCGCCCCGACCTTCTCGATCCGCACGCGATCAAGGTCGAGGTCCATCTCGTCGGCCAGGATCATCGGCAGCGAGGTCAGCACGCCCTGCCCCATCTCGGCCTGGCTCACGAAGATCGTCACCAGGCCCTCGCCGTCGACCTGCACGAAGGCGTTGGGACGGAACAGGCCGCCCGCGGCCTCGGCGGCGGCCGCCAGCGGCGCCAGGCCCGGCACGTAGACGGCCACCCAGAGGCCAGCGCCCGAGAGCACGGCCGATCCAAGGAAACGGCGCCGGGAAATTCCGTACGTGCTCATGGCGTGCCTCCCTTGAGCTTGACTGCCGCGAGCTGGATCGCCTCGCGCACCTGGCTGTAGGTGCCGCAGCGGCAGAGGTGCCCATCCATCGCGGCGACGATGGCGGCCTCGTCCGGGTCGGGATTCTTCGCCAACAGCGCCGCCGCGCCCATGATCTGGCCCGACTGGCAGTAGCCGCACTGCGCCACGTCGGCCTCGACCCAGGCCTGCTGCACCGGATGCGGGGCCTCGCCCGCGAGGCCCTCGATCGTGGTCACCGCGCGCCCCGCCACGGCCGAGAGCGGCGTCACGCAGGCGCGGATCGCCTCGCCGTCCAGATGCACCGTGCAGGCGCCGCACAGCGCCATGCCGCAGCCGTACTTGGTTCCCGTAAGTCCAAGCCCATCGCGCAGCGCCCAGAGCAACGGCATATCGGGCGGGAGGTCGATCTCGCGTTCGCTGCCATTGACGGTGAGCTTCATGGTGCGACTCCGCACAGGTGGCCAGGGTGGACAGGCTACGCCGACGCGGACGGATTGGCACGCGTCCCGGCACGGGAGCAAGCGGCTGCGCCGAACCCGACGCCCGGGGTCAGGACCGCTGCCGCGCAGGCAGGCCACGCGTGGCGGCCATCGCCGCGGCGCGACGCGCCGGGCCGCTCAGAAGCTCCATCGAAACCTGGGTAGCAGGCTCGCGATCCCGACGAGCAACGCTGCCCACCACAGCAGGACCAAGGCCACCAGGACCAGCGCGGCCGCGAGCAGGAGGGTGCCGAACGCGCGCAGGATGGAGAACTGCTGGACTTCGGCCACCGTCGCGACCGCGAGCGACGTGGCCGCGAGGGACGCCGCGACCGCGACCGCCAGGTGAACCGCCTGCTGACCGCTGTTCGAAGCGGCCAGACCGGAGTCCCCGCCCGGCAGACCCGCCCAGCCCATCAGAACGACCGGCAGCGACACGGCAATCGATCCGATCACCGGCAGCGAGGACCAGGCCAGGGCCGCCCGCGTCTGGGCCACCGTGCCGCGTCCGCCGAACCATCGGGCCACCGCGTTGACCGCGAATCCGGACACGACCAGCGCGATCAGGCCCTGGACCGCACCGAGCAGCAAGGCCGCGATGTGCACTGTCCAGGGCGGCATGCCGGCGGCGGTTGGCACCGGCTGCAGAAGATTGCCGAGCGCGCCCTGGAGTCCCGCAAGCGCGGCGAGCACCCACACCCACCGGCCGGGGTCGGCATCGACGATGGCGCGGATCGTCTCCCGCGGCGCGCGCAGGACTCCGAGCCACGGCCTCCTCGGATACCCGGCTGTCCCCATCGCCCACCTCCCCGCACGCGATCCGCCGCCACGATCCCGCCCCCGGCGCGGGAATGCAAGCGCCCCGGCCCGTGGGGCACGGCCCGGGACCGGCCCGAGGGCTGCGGCCATCGTCCCTCGGTGATCGAAGCGGGCACCGGCGGCGGACGAGCCGCGCAGGGCGCGCCGCTCAGCGCGTCTCCGGATACTTCTGCCGGTACTTCTCGTACAGCCGGGTGTGGCGGTTGGACAGGTCGATCTCGCGCCCGCCGATGAAGGCCTGCAGGACGCGGGCGCGGGTGTCGAGGATGTCGCGGTCGGCGATCAGCAGGGTGGCGTCCTTGCCGGCTTCGAGCGAGCCGTAGCGGTCGGCGACGCCGAGGATGCGCGCGGGCGCCAGGGTGATGGCGGCCAGCGCCTGCGCCGGCGTCAGGCCGTGCGCGACCGCGGTGGCGGCCTGGTTCGGCAGGTTGCGCAGGTTGGCGGTGGCGAAGGCCGTGCCCTCGGTGGCGATGGCGAAGTCGACGCCGGCGGCGGCGAGGCGCGCGGGGTTGAAGAACGGCGCCTCGACCGGATCGTTGCGGCGCAGCGGCAGGCGGTGGATGCCGGCGACGATCACCGGCACCTGCTGCGCGCGCAGTTGCTCGGCCACGCGCCAGGCCTCCAGGCCACCGACGATGGCCGCGTTCAGACCGTTCTCGCGCGCGAAGGCGAGCGCGGCGAGGATGCTGCCGGCTTCGTCGGCGTGGAAGAACACCCGGCCCTGGCCCGCCACGTACGCGCGCATCGCGTCGAGGCGAGCGTCCGGTACCGGCGGGGTCGTGCCGGCGGCGTAGGCGCGGGCCTGCTCGAACGCGGTGGCGAGTGCCGTAAGCTTGTCGGCCGCGGCCTTGCGGAGGCCTTCGGCCATCGCCGGCGGCGCCCAGGGCGGCAGGCGCGAGGAGGGCCAGAACACGTGCAGGCCGACCGGCGCCTGCACGGTCAGCTCTTCCAGGGTCCAGCCGTCCAGCGCCAGCAGCGCGCTGCGTCCGGCGATGACGCCGTCGCCGCCGGGCTGTGGCACGGTCAGGGCCAGCAGCACGCCGCCGCTGCGGTTGACCGGGATGTGTTCGCTGTCGGCGTTGACGGCCTGCTCGGCGCGCACATTGGCCGCGTTGGCACCGACCTCCGCCTCGTCGACCAGGGCGCGCACCGCCGAGACCTCGGTCAGGCCGAGCACGCTGGTGGCGGCGATCAGGCCGGGGTAGACGTGTTTGCCGGCGGCGTCGATGAGGCGCGCTCCGTCCGTGACGACCTCGCTGCCGCCGACGGCGACGATGCGGCCGGCTTCGAAGCGGACCCGGCCGTCGGCAATCGGATCGGACGAGACCGGATGCACGGTGGCGCCGACGATGACGATGGGCTGGCTCTGCGGCGGGGCCGGCACGGTGTCGTTGGCCCTCGGCGTGGGCGCAGCGAACAGGCCGGTCAACGCCAGCGCGGCCGCAAGCCGC
>JANJTY010000046.1 GCA_024710865.1 Lysobacteraceae bacterium
TTGCGGTTGCCCTGGAAGCCGAACACCACTTCGTTGCGCAGGAGTTCGCGCTCATCGACCGGATCCTGCGCATGCCATTCGAGCAGGGTGCTGAGGATGCCCATGTAGGCGGTCGGATCGCTCGCGGGCCGGATGGTGATCAGGCTCCGGTTGTCGGTCAGCTCGAGGTCCGGGAGGTTGTCGCCGCCTTCGTAGCGGATCGCCATGTAGAACAAGGCGCGCGCCATGTTGCCGCGCAGTTCGCTCCAGACCTCGTAGGAGCCGGTGTTGCCGTCCTGGCTGGTGTACCAGTTCGACAGGCCGGGATAGGTGCCGTTGCCGCCGCCCTGTCCGGCGTAGGCGATGGTGCGATCCTCCAGGCAGCCGCTGCTTTGCGGGCAGTAGTCGTAGGGTTTGTTGCCACGGTGCGCGTTGAACAGCTCGTCCGACAGATGCAGCATGTGCAGGTCGTTGTGCGCGGCCAGGGCGGTGTTGTTGAAGCCCAGCGAGCGCGGCCAGACATGCTCGCGATTGAACTTGCGCCCGCTGACCGGTCCGCAGGTCGCGCCCGTGCCGGTGCCGCCGACGCGGTCGCCGGTGGCGCCCTTGGCGTAGCTGCAGTTGCGGTAGATGTCGAGGATGCGGGTGCTGTCGAGCGGATCCTCGTCGGCCATCTCGAGTTCGACCCAGCCGTAGCCATACTCGGTGTGACCGTTGATGGTCTCGTGCAGCGAACAGCGCAGCTGCTCGGGGCTGCTGGTGTTGACCTGGCCGTAGTAGCCGCCCGCGCCGCCGGCGGCCACGCTGAACTCGACCACGACATCGGCGGCGGGATTCGCGCCTTCGCTGTCCTGCACCAGCGTCGCGACGACGGTGAAGGTGCAGGCATCGTTCGCCACCAGGGACGTCCCGGTGTCGATCGTGAAGCTCGTGCCGCTGAGCGGATGCGACAGGCTGATTCCGGTGCTGGTGTCGCAGGCCAGGGTGAAGGCGCCCGGCGCGAGCGTCACCGCCTCGCTGAACAGCACCACGATGTCGGCCGCCGAGGGGAAGTCGGACGAACCGTCCACCGGCGTGGTCGAGAGCACCACCGGCGGCTGGTTCACCACTGGCGCAGCCGGCACGAAGGCGATGGCGCCCGGATCGACCAAGGCATCGGCATTGCCGTCGATGTCCTCGATCGCGGCCGGATCGAGCGTCAGCGTGCAGTTCTCGCCCTGGCTGAAGTCGACAGTCGGATTCAGCGAGAAGCTGGACGGACCGCCGCCGAGCTGGACGTCCGCCGGGCCGCGCGATCCGCTCACCCCGCACGCGATCTCGAACCAGTCGGCGCCCAGCGTGACCGGCTCGGAGAAGGCGAGCTGGAGGTTGGCATTGGCCGGGAAGTCGGCGGCGCCGTTGGTCGGCGTGCTCGACAGCAGGATCGGCGCGTCGTCGATCTCGGTGTCGAACAGCAGCTCGAAGGCCTGCTCCATGGGGTCGTTCGTGCTGTCGAGATCGGTCACCGCGTCGGCCGCAACCGCCAGACTGCAGGACGCGTTGTAGGGCAGGTCCGCGCCCGGCGTCACGATCAGGACCGCGGCGTTGGCGGCAGTGGCGATGGTCGGGGTACCGGGCCCGCAATCGAGCGTGATGCCCGCGGCGTTGGCGATGGTGACGGATTCGGTGAAGGTGAGCTGCAGCGCACTCCCGACCAGGACGCCGCTGGCGCCCTGGGCCGGGATGCTGGAGGCCACGCTGGGCGGATTGTCGACGGGCGTGCCGAAGGTCTGGCCGGTGTTGCAGGCTCCGAACGTGTTGACCGCGGGGCTCTGCCAGGTGAAGTCGTCGTAGGTGGTTCCCGAGCCCGAGAGTTGCAGGCTGTGGCCGTCGGGGGTGCCATTGCCTTCGAAGACGCAGATGTCGGCGCTGCTTAGTCCGCTGGCTGGCCCGTTGGAAGCCAAGAAGCTTCCTTCGTAGCTCAGGAACTGGATGACCGCATCGCCAGGCCCTACGAGAGCAACGCCATCGGGCGCGCCGTTCTGGACCTGTCCCCCGGCCGCCGTGAAGTTGAAGAACGCGACGTTCACGCTGGCGCCGCACGACACCGGCGAACCGACCGGAAGGGTGCGCTCGTCGTACGAAGCTCCCCCGTTTCCGTTGTACAGCACCAGTCGGTACTGGCTCAGATCCTCGCCTGCCGTCGCCACCACTTCGATGGCCTCGCTGCTGTCGATGTCGACATCGTCGTAGTGGATCTCGTTGATGAAGACCTCGGCCTGCACGGAGCCAGACACGAGCAAGCTGAACGCGGCCGCGAGGCCGCTGGTGCGACGGATCATGAATCGTTCCCCGAGAGCAGCGCGCTGCCAAAAGTTCGCGAGTCTAGCCGGCGATCCCGCTGGACGCATGTGCCGCTCCTGTCCGCGCTTGATTCGGGCCGGCCGCGTCCCCATCCTTGGCGCCTTCGCGGACGCAGGTGTCGCCGCCCCCGGCGCATGCCAACCTGCCCACTCCGGCTGCATCCATCCCATCGCCGCCAGCACGGCCAACGACAAGAACTCCGAACGATGCCCCCCACCTCGAACGCCTCCAAGCACTGCCGCCTGCTCATCCTCGGGTCCGGTCCGGCGGGCTACGCCGCCGCCGTCTACGCCGCACGCGCCAACCTCAAGCCGGTGCTGGTCACCGGCCTGCAGCAGGG
>JANJTY010000099.1 GCA_024710865.1 Lysobacteraceae bacterium
CGGCCGCTGGCTGGCCGAGACGCCGGTGCCGCCGGGCCTGAGCGGACTGGGCATGGCCGAACGCCTCGCCGAGCGCAGCCGGCTGGATCGACGCGCGCTGCTGGAGACCGCGGCGCGGGCTCCGCGCGACGCCACCGACGCGGCGCTCGGCACGCTCTGGGCCTCGCTCCTGGATCCGGCCCTGGCCGACGCTTCGGCGCAGGCCGCGCTCTCGCCCTGGCTGCGCCGCATCGAGCGCCTGGCCAAGCCGGCCGACATCGTCGACCTGCTCGCCGCCGCCCACGGCGCCGGCCTGCCGCTGCTCTTCCGTTTGCAGGTCGATATCGACAGCGGCCAGTCCGACCGCCGCATCGCCTATGCCCTGCAGGGTGGCCTGGGCCTGCCCGAGCGGGATTACTACCTGCGCCACGAGCCCGGCGCGGTGGCCCTGCGCGAGGCCTATGCCGCGTACCTCCAGACCCTCCTGGTCGCGGCAGGCGAGCCTGACCCCGCTGCCGCCGCGCTGCGCGTGCTGGAGCTCGAAACGCGCCTGGCACGCGCTTCGCAGTCCCTCCAGCAGCTGGCCGACCCGGCCCTTTCGCGCCGCCTGGCGCGGGTGCGCGACACCGATCGCCTGTTCCCCACCCTGGAGTGGCGTCGCTACCTGCGTGCGCAGGAACTGGGCAAGCTGGAACTGGTCTCGCTCGGCCACGTCGCCTTCTTCACCGAGGCCAATGCCCTGCTCGCGCAGCTGCCGATCGAGCACTGGCGGGCCTACTTCCGCGCCCAGCTCCTGCATCAGTTGGCGCCCTACCTCGGCGCCTCGGTGCGCGGGGCGCACGATGCCCTGTTCGGCCGCGTGCTCGGCGCCGAGGCGCGCCCGCGCGAGCCCTGGGAACGCGCGCTGGACGCGACCGAGGCCCTGCTCGCGCCGGAGCTGGGAGCGCGCTACGTCGAAGCGCACCTGCCGCCGCCGCGCGAGCAGGCGGCGCAGGCGCTGTTCGAGTCCCTGCGCGCGGCCTGGCGCCGGCGCATCGAAGTGGCCAGCTGGCTCGATGCGGACGGGCGCGAAGCGGCGCTGGCGCGCCTCGCCGCCGTCCGTTTCGAGATTGCGCGTCCCGCGCCGCGTCCGAGCGCACTGCCGACGCTGCAGGCGGGCGATCCGGTCGGCAACCTGCTGGCCCTGCTCAAGGCCGGGCGCGCAGAGGAACTGGGCCGGCTCGGTCCGGTGCCGCCGGATGAGCCGATGACCGCTCCGGTGCCCCGACCCTGGCTGGCGTACAGCGCCGCGCGCAACGTCCTCGGCGCGGGTGCGGCCCTGCTGCAGCCGCCGCTGTTCGAACCCGAGGCCGAGGCCGCGCTGCGTTTTGCCGGTCTGGGCAGCGTGCTGGCGCACGAGCTGAGCCACGCCTTCGATGCGGGCCTGGGCGAGGCCGCACGCACCGCACTGGAGTCGCGCGCCACCGCGCTGGCGGCGCAATACGACGCCTATCCGGCGGTGGGCGAACTCAAGGTCGACGGCCTGCGTACCGCGCGCGCGAACCTCGCCGACCTCGCCGCGCTGGAGATCGCCTTCGAGGCGTTTGCGGCAGAGGGCGCCTCGACCCCGCCCGACGCTGAAGGCCGCAGCGCCAGCCAGCGCTTCTTCCTGGCCTGGGCCCAGGCCAGCCGGCGCGCGGTGCGCGACGAGGTCCTGCGCCTGCACCTGCCCGAGGCCCTGCATGCGCCGCCGCGCTGGCGCATCGATGGCCCGGTGTCGAACCACCCGGCCTTCGCCGCTGCCTTCGGCTGCGCCACCGGAACCGGCCTGGCGCGCGAGGAAGCGGGGCAGGTGTCGGTGTGGCGGTGATCGGTTCGCCCGCGTGCGGGAACAGCGGGAGCCTTTGACGCGGATCGAAGCGGATGAAGCGGAAACAGCGCGGATAGAGCGAACCTGAAGGGGATTGGATCGCGCATCCTGTTGCAGCACGTGCACGCGGCTGCCCAGATCGATCAACGGCTGGCGTTCTCCGCGCTATCTGCGTCGATCCGCGCGGTTTCCGCGTTCATCCGCGTCAAAGGCGGTTGCTCGTCGTTCCTGCCAAGTCGCGCGCGACGCATGGTCGCGGGCGCCGCTACAGGATCGGCGCCAGCCCCGCCCCGAAGGCGGTGAGGATGCGGGTGTAGATGCCCTTCAGGCCCAGACGCACCTCGGGGAAATCGCCCACCGGGCGGTAGCAGCGGTGGAAGTCGGGATGGTCGATGGGCAGCGGCAGGCAGCCCTCGACCAGCTCGTAGCTGGTGGCATAGCGCAGCGGCCAGAGGTCGAACAGGGGCAGGAATTCGGAGGTCTTGGCCAGGCCGTACTGCAAGCCGGGCAGGATCGGCGACTTGCGTCGGCGCGCGATGGTCCAGGCGTTCTCCGGCGCCATGTCGCGCAGGATCGCATCGGCCAGCGCAGAGGCGAACGCCGGGTCGCGTATCAGCACGGCATTCTCGGTGTTCAGCCGGTCCGAGCGCGGATCGAAGTTGTGCGTGCCGACCATCGCGGTCTCGCGGTCGATCACCAGCGACTTGGCGTGCAGGCTGATGCGCACGCCGGCCTCGCGCAGCGGCACCGGTCGGCCCGAGCCCGAGCCGCGCGCATCGCCCGAGCCCGAGCCGAAGCCACGCAGACCGCGCTCGTCCGAGCCGCGCCAGCCGAAGCGGCGCGACTCGGTGGCGTAGCGCCCGAGCGCCTCGGCCGGGATCTCCGCGCCGGTGGCGGCCAGGTCGATCGGCGCGTCCTCCGGGAAGGGTTTGTACTCATGGATGCGGAAGCCGAACTCGCGCAGGTAGCGGCGCTTGTACTTGTGCGAGAGCGCGTACACCGGAAACGCATCGGTCGCGGCCAGGCTGTTGGTCGAAACCCGCACCTTGGGCGGATCGGGCTGGTCCTGCATCTGGCGAAACGTGTCCTGCGCCGAGCGCGACAGCACCAGGTAGGGCGTCTGCAGCAGAACCTCCTCGTCCGCACCGGCGAGCAGGTCATGGATATCGCGGCTGATGTCGCGCAGCGGCCCGGGCCGGCGCTGGCTCCGCTTTGCGGGCGGATCGCTGACGTACTCGATCCGCTGCACCGGCATGGCGCGCTCGGCCAGGGCCCGCGCGATCTCGGGCCGGTCGGCCTGAGCCGAGAGGTCGAGCATGCGGTCGCCGCGGCTCAGGTCCGGCACCGGCATGGCACGGCTTTCGGGATCGGGATGCAGGGTGAGGCGGCGCACGTCGCGCAGCGCGGCGGCCGGTCGCGACTTGGGATGGGTCCAGTACGCATCGAAGGCGCGCCGCATGTCGGCCACGACCGGTCCGGCGACCAGGATGTCGCGGTCGCGGTAGTTGAAGCCGGCGTCCCAGTCGTAATAGCGGTTCTGGTAGTTGCGCCCGCCGGTGATGCCGAGGCGGCCGTCCACCACCAGCAGCTTGTTGTGCATGCGCTGGTTGAGCTTGCGGAAGCAGCAGACGATGGCGCCGACGAAACGCAGCGAGCCGGTCACGGCGCGGTCGAACAGCGGGTTGTAGAGGCGCAGGTCGAAGTTGACGTGGGCCTCGGCCAGGGCGGCGAGCAGGGCCGGGTTGTCGAGGCTGAAGAGCTGGTCGAGCAGTACCCGCACCTTGACCCCGCGCCGCGCCGCGGCCAGCAATTCGAGCAGGACGAAGTAGCCGGCGTCGTCCTCCACGAAGATGTAGCTCTGCAGCTCGATGCTTTCGCGTGCGCTGCGGATCAGGTTGATGCGCGCCAGCAGCGCGTCCTGGCCGGATTCGAGCAGCAGCACCCGGTGTGGCGGATCGGCTTCGGCCTCGGCCAGGTCGTACAGCGGCGAGGCCAGGGCGCAGCGGTCGCTGCGCTGGCAGTCGAGCGCGGCGTCGCGGCGCGCCTCGGCGATCTCCGGCGCGCGGCGCAATTCCGCGCGCTGGGTGGCGCAGCCGCTCAGCAGCAGCGCCGCGAGCAGGACGATCAGCGGCTTCATTCGCTGATGCCGCCGGCCGCGGCACCCGGATCCTCGCTGACGCGGATGGCGAAGGACAGCTCGACCTTGTCGGCGACCGCGTAGCGCCGAGCCGTCATCCCGAACGCGCTGCGCTCGAGGTCGCCGCTGGCGTGCACCGGGCAGTCGAAGCCCGGGCGGGTGCAGTCACTCGGCTGCAGCTCGAGCTGGACCGGGCCGCTATGCCCGCGCAGGGTCAGCGTGCCCCAGAGCGGGCCGCCCTGGCGCAGCAGGTCGAGCGGAAACGGTGCGCTCTGGAAGTGGATCCAGGGGTGACGGGCGGCATCGAAGAACTCCTCCGAGCGCGCCCATTCAGCGTGCGCCGGGTTGCGCATGCGCAGGTGGCGGGTGTCGATGCGCACTTCTACGTCGGCCTGTCCCGAGTCCGGGTCGTGATGCACGAAGCCCTCCAGCGGCGAGAACTCGCCGCCGACCTTGCGCACCCACAGCACGCGCACCGCGAATCCGGCCTCGGACACGACCGGATCGATGCGCCAGCGGCCTTCGGCCGCCAGCGCACCGGGCGCGAGGGTCGCCGCGAGGAGGGCCAGCAGCGGCAGTGTCCAGCGCGGCATCGCGACTCAGCCGGCAGGCCTCAGGGTGACCAGTACGCCCGCATCTGCGCCGCGCCTGGTTCGATCGCTGCGTCGGCTTCGAACGCGAGCACCGCGATCGACCCCGGCGCCATGCCGCGGTGGTCGCCGGACTGGCCGGTGGCGAGCAGCGCGGCGAGCGATTCCAGGCCCGGGTTGTGTCCGACCAGCATCAGACGCTCGACCTCGGCGTGGGCCTCGATCAGGTCGATCAGCGCGCCCGGCGTGGCCTCGTAGATGCCGTCTTCGACACGGAGATCGATGGAGCCCAGCGTTTCCAGCACGCGCTCGGCGGTCTCGCGGGTGCGCGCGCTGGGCGAGCAGATCACGCGCTGCGGCCGTTCGCGGGTCTTGAGGAACGCCGCCGCCGCGCGCGCCTCGGCCTCGCCCTCGGGCGAGAGCGGTCGGTCGCGGTCGTGCGGGCCCCGCGCGGGCGGGCGGGGGGGGGGGAGGCGGCGCCGGCTCCCCTCGCGCCCGAGGGGGAGTGGATTGGTGGCAGGGGCCGGCTGGGC
>JANJTY010000111.1 GCA_024710865.1 Lysobacteraceae bacterium
CTGGAGGATTCCAAGCTCTACGGAGATCGCGCCAGCTTTGCCTACATCGACCAGAACGAAGCCGAAACCCTCGGCTTCGCGCTGGGTTACGCCTACTTGAACTCGCCCAGCCAGTCGAACTCATGGCGCGCCTGGGGCTACGAGCCCAATGGCCGGATCAGCGGCGTGACCATGCAGGGTCGCAACACCGACGCCGAGCGCAAGGGGTTCAGCGGAACCCTCGAGTACCAGCCGAATGACTCGCACCGTGGGTCCTTCGACGTCTACTACTCGCGCTTCGACTCGGACACGATCCAGCGCGGCCTGGAGATCGGTCTCGGCGGTGGCGGCTACCTGGCCGACTTCGTCAGCGAGAACGGCACCACCTCCAACTGGATCAATGCGCGTCCCGTCCTGCGTACCGACCAGTACCGCAACGAGGACACCCTCAAGTCCTTCGGCTGGAACCACGAGTTCAAGATCAACGAGGACTGGCGTCTCACCACCGACCTCAGCACCTCCCGTGCCGACCGCGATGGCAGGAACTTCGAGAGCAACGCCGGCTTCGCGCCCGGGTTCTCCGGAACTGATCTGACCGTCTCGCTCAACCCGAACGGTTGGTACGACATGGACTTCGGGCTCGACTTTGACGACCCTTCCATCCTGCGGCTCTGGGATCCGGGCGGTTGGGGTGGTGACGGCTTCGACAAGCCGTACTCGGTCCGCGACCGCATCAACCAAGCCCGCATCGACCTCGAGCAGAGTTTCGCCGAAGGCGCGATCAGCAGCATCGACTACGGCTTCAACTTCACTTCTCGGGAAAAGGAGCGGTTCGCCACCGAGGATGCGCTTTGCATCGCGGCCTGCCGTGACGGCGCCTCGCTGCCCTATCCGGGCGGCGCGTCTTTCGTGTTCGGCTTCTTCGGGCTTCCGTTCCTGCCGACCTTCGATCCCGCTTCGGTTCCCTACAACCGCATCAGCCGCTTCGCCGAGAACGGTTTCGCGCGCAAGAACTTCGGCGTCGAGGAGGACATCGCGACCCTCTACGTGCGGGCCAACCTGGATACGAGCTGGGGCTCGATCCCGGTCCGCGGCAACTTCGGCGTGCAGGTGCAGCGGGTCGATCAGACCGGCTTCGGATTGCGCACGTACGAGGGCAATTCCGCGGGCGACCCGGTCGAGGACGGCGACAGCTACACCGAGATCCTGCCGAGCGGCAACCTGATCTTCGATTTGGCGCACGACCAGAAGATCCGTCTGGGCCTGGCCCGCCAGGCCGCGCGTCCGCGCATCGACGACATGTCGGCCGGATTCGGCTACGGCATCGACCGCAATGCCGAGCGCTGGGCGGGCGGCGGCGGCAATCCCAGGCTGCGGCCCTGGATCGCCAATGCGTTCGACATCTCCTACGAGAAGTACTTCAGCGATCGCGGCTACATCGCCTTCGCCTACTTCTTCAAGGACCTGAAGACCTACGTCTACAACCAGGTGCAGCCGTACGACTTCAGCGGACTGCCCCTGCCCATTGGCACGCTCCCGAGCGAGATTCCGTCGACCCCGATCGGGACCATCACCCAGCCTGCGAATGGCGAGGGCGGCCTGCTGGCTGGTATGGAGATCACACTGTCGGTGCCGTTCGACCTGTTCTGGGAACCGCTGGAAGGATTTGGCCTGCAAGGCCACTACACCGACACCCGCACCAGCATCCGCCCCAATGGCCCCGGTACAACCGAGCCGCTGCCGGGCTTCTCCAAGTACACGTCGAACATCACGCTGTACTGGGAGCGCTGGGGCTGGGGCGTGCGCGCGTCCCGTCGCACCCGCTCGGCCTACGTCGGCGAGATCCAGAACGTGTTCCTCGACCGCGAGCGCGTGGTGGTGGGCGGCGAGTCGATCTACGACTTCCAGCTCAATTACACGATCCAGAACGGCCCAATGAAGAATCTCGGCTTCTTCTTCCAGGTAAGCAACATCAAGGACGAGCCCTTCCGCACGTCCTTCGGCTCGGAGGAACGGCCACGCGAGTACGTCGAGTACGGGCGCAACGCCCTGCTCGGCGTCAGCTACCGCTTCTGATCCACGCGTTCGGGCAAGCACGCCCCCTGTCGGCAGGAGCCGGCAGGGGGCTTTGTGTTTCTGGGGTTCCGTCGCGGGCGCGGGGGGTTTCCATGCTCGCGTGCGCCGCGCATGATGCCGCCTGCCCTGAAGTCCTCGTGCGAGACCGCCCATGAGCCATCCGCTGACCACCATGGAGCTGTACCTGATCGCCCTGCTGATCATCTTCAGCCTGCCCTGGCTGATCTGGCGGCTGGGACGCACCGAGTACTTCGCGCCACTGGTGGTGGTGCAGATCCTCACCGGAATCCTGCTCGGTCCGGGCCTGCTCGGCGCCTGGTTCCCGGCCTACTACCAGACCGTCTTCACCCCCGACGTGATCGGCATGCTGAACGGCGTGGCCTCGTGGGCGGTGATGATCTTCGTCTGGATCGCCGGCATCGAGCTCGACCTGCACGAGGCCTGGAAGAACCGCCGCGAGACCTTCGTGACAGCGGGCCTGGCGCTGGCGATGCCGCTGCTGTTCGGCAGCGCGGCGGCGCTCGGCCTGCTGGCCTGGGACCGCGGCTGGATCGGCGCGCGCGGCGCCGACTGGCAGTTCGTGCTGGGCGTGGGCATGGCCTGCGCCGTCACCGCCTTGCCGATCCTGATCCTGTTCATGGAGAAGATCGACATCCTCCGCCGCCCGCTTGGCCAGCGCGTGCTGCGCTACGCCAGTCTGGACGACATCGCGATCTGGGCCGTGCTGGCCCTGATCCTGCTCGACTGGGAACGCATCGGACGCCAGGGCACCTTCGTGCTCGCCTTCGGCGCCGCTGCGCTGCCGTTCCGCGCCCTGATGCGGCGGATCAGCGAGACCGACCGCTGGTACGTCGGCCTGATCTGGCTCGCGCTCTGCGCCCTGGCGGCGGACTGGGCCGGCCTGCACTTCATGGTCGGCGCCTTCCTCGCCGGCGTGGTCATCGACAGCCGCTGGTTCAGCGTCGAGCGCATGGACCTGCTGCGCCACCATGTACTGCTGGTGGTGATGCCGGTGTTCTTCCTCAGCACCGGCCTGCGTACCAACTGGGACATGGGGGGCTTCGCCGTGTTCGGCGTCGCCGCGGTGCTGCTGCTGGCCTCGGTCGCCGGCAAGCTGGCCGGTGTGCATGCCGCCGGCCGCATCCTGCGCTGGCGCCCGGGCGAAGCCTCGTTGATCGGCTGGCTGCTGCAGACCAAGGCCCTGATCATGATCATCTTCGCCAACATCCTGCTCGACAAGGCGATCATCACGGCGGAGATGTTCACCGCCCTGCTGCTGATGGCGGTGGGCAGCACGATGCTGACGATTCCGGTGGTGACGCCGAAGTTGCGACGGTTGTCGGTGTGATGGGGTGGGTCGTGGCGCGACGATGGCGCGTCGACGGCCACGAGCGTGAGGCCGACTTGTCGAAGCGATGCGTTCGTGCTCGTTCGGCGGAGCGATGCCTTCGTAGCGATGCCTTCGTAGGATGTGGTGAGCGGAGCGAACCGCATCATTGGGGTTGTGCCGC
>JANJTY010000173.1 GCA_024710865.1 Lysobacteraceae bacterium
TGGACCACGCAGGGACTTCCCGCCAATACCACCTGTCGCATCCTGCGCCGACCGGATGATTCGTACGCCGCGCCGGCCACGCCGGTGTCGGCCGGAGCGCGCACCGACACCGCCATCCACGCCTGGAGTGCAGGCACCAAGGTGTTCTACTTGCGCTGTTCGAACGGCACGGTCAGTCCCGATATCACGCTGACGATCAACAGCGGGCCTGCCGCCGGCACGGCGGTGCTCCGTTTCGACAGCGCCACGGGTCCCGTCAGCAAGGTCGTGGTGCGCAATTCGGGAACGCCGGTGACCTTCGCCTGGCGCACGCAGGGGCTCCCGGCCAACACGACCTGTCGGATCATGCGACGTCCCGACGACTCATACGCCGCGCTGGCCACGCCGGTGTCGGCCGGAACGCGCATTGACACCACCATCCACACCTGGTCCACCGGCACCAAGGTGTTCTACCTGCGCTGTTCGAACGGCACGGTCAGCCCCGACATCACGTTGACGATCAGCAGCGGGCCGGCCGCCGGCACGGCGGTGCTGCGCTTCGACAGCGCCACAGGTCCCGTCAGCAAGAACGTCGTGCGCAATTCGGGCACGCCGGTCGTCTTCGCCTGGCGCACGCAGGGACTTCCCGCGAACACCACGTGCCGCATCCTGCGCCGGCCGGATGATTCCTACGGGATGTCCGCCAACCCGGTAGCGGCCGGAACGCGCACCGATACGCAGCTTCACACCTGGGGCGTCGGCGGCAAGGTGTTCTACCTTCGCTGCTCGAACGGCACCGTGAGTCCGGACATCACCTTGTACATCACCAGCGGTCCGGCCATCGGCAGCGCACTGCTGCGCTTCGATCGGGCCAACGGTCCCACCAGCAAGACCCTGGTGCGTAATTCCGGAGCGCCGGTGACCTTTGCGTGGAGCACCCAGGGACTGCCGGCCAACACCAGCTGCCAGATCCTGCGTCGTCCGAACGATGCCTACGGGGCGCCGGCCACGCCGCTCGCGACCGGAACGCGCACCGACGCCACCATCCACACCTGGGGCGTCGGCGCAAGATTGCTCTACCTGCGCTGTTCGAACGGGGTCATCAGCCCGAACATCACGCTCGACATCACCGCTGCGGCAGCCGCAAGCAAGGGCGAGCGGCTGCACTGAGCACCGGCAGCCGGCACGCGATTCGCCGCCGCTACAGGCTGAGCAGGCCGGTCAGGACGATCAGGGCGGCGAGCGCGACCAGCAACGCCGGCCATCGCCGCGTAGCCCACGCGTCGTGCAGCCAGCCTGCGCCCGCGCCGGCCAGCACCAGCAGCATGGGCACGGCCGGCAAGCGGTAGCGGCCGGTCACGAAGACCAGGCAGACGGCCACGCTGACAACGACCAACAGCGCGACCAGCAGGCCGAAGCCCGCTTCACGTCGGCGCACCGCGACCAGGCCGACCAGCGCCAGGGGCAGCACCAGCCACCAGCCCGCAACCGCTGTCTTGAGCGGCAGGCTGGATTCCCGGACGCGATGGAAGTCTTCGCCGTTCGGGATTTCCGCGGCGCGCAGGAACAACCAGGCCTTGCGTCCCAGCAGTTCGAGCGCGTCGGCAGGGCTCTCGCGCCAGAACCGCAGCCCTTCCGTCATCCAGAAGTCGGAAACCTCCTGTGGCGACAGGGTTCGCCCGGTTCGTGCCTCGGCGACCTGTCGGGCCTCCACCACGTGACCCATCGAGTTGGCGCGGATGCCTTCCAGCCGGGTGTAGGTGCCCGTGGCACCGGGGTGGTTGCCGAGGTAAACGTGGATTCCTGCGCCGCGCGCAAAGACCTGCTGCCCGTCGGGCGCGAACCGGTCGCGCAGTGCGAACGGCGCCAGCAGCAGCGCCGCTCCCAGCACGAACGCGATCGTCGCGGTCCACGCGCCAGGTGCGGGCCTGGCCCGATCTCGCAGCCAGAACCAGGCGGCGAACACCGGCAACGTGATGCTGCTGGCGCTGAGCGACAGCACGCTCAGTGCGGCCGCGATGCCGATGCCCGCATGCACGGCGGCGCGCTGCCGCCAGCGCACCGCGTGCAATGCCGCCCAGATGGTCAGGATGAAAAGCGTCAGTCCCAGCGACGCCTTCAGCAGCAGCGCGTCGTAGAACACCAGCGGTCCGTAGAGCGCGGCGAGCCCGGCGCAGTAGAGGCCTGCACGCAGGCCAAACAGGGTTCGCGCGATCCCGAACAGCAGGATCAGCTGGGGGACGGCGAGCAGGCACTGCAGGATCCGCGGCAACCACACGGTGTCGTCGGCCAGGGCTTGGCAGGCGAGCAGGAAGGCCACGTAGGTCGGCGAGCTGACCCAGCCGATCGCCGGCGTTGCCCACGGGCCTTCGTGGTACAGCGACCAGGCGACATGTCGGTACAGGAACTCGTCCGACGGCGGCCGATCGGCGGCGAACTCGGGCGTCAGGCTGTAGGCCATGAGGTGGGCAAGGCGCAGCGCGAGGCCGCCGATCACGATGGCGGCGAGGACCCAGCGCCAGCGTTGGGACTCGGCGACGCGGGCCACGAGCACTTGCGCGGACGTGGCTGCCGCAGGCTGGCGGGCAGCGCGCGGCGGTGCAGGCGTCCCGCTTGCCGACGCGCTGCCTCGGCTCCGTTTGGCGGTGATCGGTTTTCCCATGGCGATCTGGCTCTGAGCCTCGTCCGCGTGCTCAGCAGCAGTTCGGTGCAGGTGCCGTGGGATCGAGGCGCGGACAAACCGCGTCCGACCGTCTCGTGCGCCGTACGCCGGGTGTGGACGGCCCGGCGGGCCAGGGCCCGACGCGCGCCGGGCTCACACGCATGGCGGTGCCGCGCACGCCCGTACATCCCGCGCCCGCCGCTGCACCAGCTGGGCCAGGATCGAGACCGCGATCTCGTGCGGGGTCTGCTCGCCCAGTTCGAGCCCGACCGGGGCGGTGATCGGCAGCGCGGCGGCTTCGGCCGGCAGGGCGGCGCGCACCTGCGCGATGCGGCGCGCGCTGCCCATCATGCCGATGAAGGTGGGCGGGGCCTCGGCCAGCACGCGCAGGGCATCGAGATCGCGCTGGAAGTCGCGCGAGAGCAGCACGGCGTAGACCGTGCGCGGCGTGTCGAGGGCCTCGCGCAGCAGGGCGGCCTCGCCGCACAGCACGCGGACGCCGGCGAAGGCGTCGTGTTCGAAGCAGGTCGGGCGCTGGTCGTGCACCCACAGATCGAAGTCCAGGTGGCGGGCGAGGTCGAACAGGGCGCGTCCGCAGTGGCCGGCGCCGACGATCAGCAGGCGGATGTCGGGCGCGAGCGGCGCGTCCAGCGCGCCGGGGCCGATGGCCCAGCCGGGCAGGGTGGCGGCCTC
>JANJTY010000187.1 GCA_024710865.1 Lysobacteraceae bacterium
GCTCGGCCTGGCCAGCGAAGGCAGCTTCGGCCCCGATCCCTTCGCGGGCATGTTTTCCTGGAACGTCGAGGTGCTGATCTTCATCGACGACGAACTCGGCATCGAGGTGTGCGGCGTGTTCCAGGGGCCGGGCGGCGGCGGGCACCTGCTGGCGGCAGACTGGACCGCCGTCGAGGCCTTCGCCCGCAAGGCCGGCTTTCCCGCCCAGCAGCTCGTGCTGCGGCCCGACGGCGAGAACGATCCGCGCATCCGCAAGGGCATCGCCTCGTGGCCGGCGTTGCGCGCCGCCTTCGCCTGGACGCGTCGCCTCTCCGGTTCGGGCAAAGTCTTCGTCGAGTTCGACCTGCGCGCCCATGCCCATCCGGGGCGCATGGAGAACATCCGCAGCGCGGCCGAGGACCTGGCGGTGAAACTGCATTCGTGCTGTCCCGCTTGCGGTGCGCCTGGCTACGCCCTGGTCGAGCGCGTGGCCGGTCTGCCCTGCGCCGACTGCGGCGCGCCGACACGCGAGCCACGTGCCGAGGCCTGGGGCTGCGTCCGCTGCGCGCAGCGGGATACCCGCGAGCGCAGCGATGCCATCGCGGCCGATCCGGGCCACTGCGACTGGTGCAATCCGTGACTACAGGTAATCCATCATCATGAACCCGATCGATCCCGTCATCCTGTTCTTCCTGTTCGGCCTCGCTGCCGGACTGCTGCGCTCCGAGCTCAAGCTGCCCTCTGCGCTCTACGAGTCCCTGTCGATCTTCCTGCTGCTGGCCATCGGCCTCAAGGGCGGCCAGGGGCTGGCCACCCAGCCTCTCGCGCCGCTGATTCCGCAGATCGGCGCGGTGATCGTGCTCGGCGTGGCGCAAACGCTGATCGCCTTCGCCGTCCTGCACGGCCCGGGGCGCTTCGGCCGCGCGGATGCCGCCGCCACCGCCGCACATTACGGCTCGGTGAGCGTGGCCACCTTCGCGGTGGTGGTGGCCTGGCTGGGCGCACGAAACATCGCCTTCGAGCCACAGATGGCGATCCTGCTGGTGATCATGGAGATACCGGCCATCCTCGTCGGCATTGTGCTGGCGCGCGGCGTGAGCCGCCAGACCGACTGGCGCGTCCTGGGCCACGAAGCCTTCCTCGGCAAGGGCGTCACGCTGCTGCTGGGCGGCATGGCCATCGGCTGGGCGGCCGGCCCGGACGGACTGGCACCAGTCAAGGGACTGTTCTTCGACTTGTTCAAGGGCGTGCTGGCGCTGTTCCTGCTGGAGATGGGGCTGATCGTCAGCCGCCAGGTCGGGGAGCTGAAGCGGCGCGGTATCGTCCTGATCGCCTTCGGGCTGGGCATGCCGCTCCTGTCGGCCCTGCTGGGGCTCGGCACCGGCATGTTGCTCGGCCTGTCGGTCGGCGGGCTGACGGTGCTGGCGACGCTGGCCGCGTCCGCCTCCTACATCGCCGTGCCCGCCGCGATCCGCATCGCCGTGCCGGAAGCCAATCCCGCCATCTCGCTGGCGGGCTCCTTGGGCGTCACCTTTCCCTTCAACATCCTGGCCGGCATTCCGCTCTACCACTGGCTGGCCGGGCAACTTGCCGGAGCCGCGCCATGACCCTGCTGACCGAAAAACGCACCCTGCTGACGATCGTTACTGAAGCCGTCGTCGAACAAACCCTGCTGCGCGACCTCGACCGACTCGGCGTGCGCGGCTACACGGTGTCGGATGCGCGCGGCAAGGGCAGCCGTGGCGTGCGCGACGCCGCCTGGGACGAGGCGGCGAACATCCGCGTCGAGGTGATCTGCACCCGGTCGCTCGCCGAGACGCTGCTGGGCCACTTGCAGCAACTCTACTACTCGAACTACGCGATGATCGCCTTTCTCGCCGATGTCGATGTCTTGCGGCCCGAAAAATTCTGATCGAAATGGAGAATACGATGCGCGGCGTTTTCATCAGCGGTACCGATACGGGCGTAGGCAAGACACAGATCGGCGTTGTCCTGGCGCGCCTGCTGACCGGGCGAGGATTGTCCGTGCGGGTGCGCAAGCCGGTGGAATCGGGCTGCGTGCCCGAACATGGCCTGCTGCAACCGCGAGACACGCTCGCGCTGCAAGCCGCCGCGGGCTTCATCGAGCCCATCGAGCGCATCTGCCCTTATCGCCTGTCGAAGCCGCTCTCGCCGGAGCGCGCGGCCGAGCTGGAAGGAATGACGCTCGATCTGCGGCAGCTGCATGCCGCCTGCATCGACGGGGTCGGGGAACAGGACTTCCTTCTGGTGGAAGGCGCCGGCGGCTTCTATTCCCCCATCGCGCGCGGCGCCCTCAACGCCGATCTGGCGGCAGGGCTGGGCATGCCGGTTCTGCTGGTCGTTCCAGATCGCCTGGGCGCCATCAGCCACGCCCTGCTCGCGGCCGAAGCCGTGCGCATGCGCGGGCTCGCGTTGGCCGGCGTGATCCTGAACGAGCCGGAGTTCCCGGCGGCCGCCGAAATGGACAACGCGGCGGACATCGAACGCTGGTCGCATGTCCCGGTGGTTCGACTGCCTCACGCGCCGGACGTCGAGCTTGCCGGGCAGACCGCCTTGTCGCCGCTCGTCGATAGGTGGCTGGCATGACCGTTTCAGGCGTACCGACCTTGCTTGATCCTTGCTTGATACAGGGTATTAACGCCTTGCCGACGATGAGCTACAGTCGTTGCCAACGGGATTACGGGCCAGGAAGGAAACGAACCCGCCGCTGCGTGTCCGGACCCGAGCCGACTCATCGCCACCTTGGTCTTTTCAGCATGATGTGTCAATCAACTGGAGGGCATCATGAGAAAGAATGGGCGTGGCCGGCATACCCGCCGAAAAGTGCGGCGAGGCGACCTGCGCCTGGGTAGTGAAATGCGATCCCACGCTCAGCGAGCCGATGGTCATCGACGCATGCCACGCCAGCCTCGCCCACTACAAGAAGCCCCACCGCGTCGTCTTCCGCGACACGCTGCCCAAATCGACTATCGGCAAGATCCTGCGCCGCAAGCTGAAGGACTAGGGCGCCTTAGCGCGATGCGGCCGGGATCCATTTTTCTCGCCGTGCTTGCGGCGGCCGCCTGGTGCTCTGGCTTTATTCGCCGCGCTACAGCCACGCGCGCGACATGCTGGCGGTCATCGGGCTGTACCTCGTCGCCCTGCTGCTCGATCTGGGCGACCGCGCCGTGTTCGCGCTCACCGGCGGTGCAGTCGGCGGCCATGCGCTGAAACACATCGTCGCCGCACTGGCGGCGTGGTGCGTCGCGCGCCACCTGCGCCGGCGGAGGCCGGCACGAGACCCGCCCTGCGCGCCGAGGCGCCATTTTGCGAAGGAGTCCCCATGAACGCGATCGACATCAATACCGAGCGTCTGCTGACCATCGTGCGCGTCCTGGCGGCGGAACTCAAACCCGGTGCGGGCAACTTCTCCGCCCTTGGCTTCGATCATCGTCTGGAACGCGACTTCGGCCTTGACAGCCTGGCGCGCGTGGAACTGCTGGCGCGCATCGATCGGGAACTGGGCGCCAAACTTGGCGAGGCAGCCTTCGCAGCCGAGACGCCGGCCGACCTGCTCAGGCTGATCGGCGACGCGACGCTGTATGTTCCGGCGACGAGCGCCGTCCCGCCGGCGTCAGCCCTTGCCGATTTCGTGCCGCCGCCGGACGATCTGGCCACTCTGACCGAGGTGCTCGACTGGCATGTGCGCCACCAGCCCGGGCGTATTCACATCCATCTGTTGGGCGAAGCGGGGCAGGACGATCCGGTGAACTACGCCCGCCTGGCCCAGGCGGCAAGAGCGGTAGCTGCCGGCCTGCTGGCGCGCGGCGCGCCGCCGGGCAGCCGCGTCGCCCTGATGCTGCCCACCGGGCTGGATTTCTTCGCCGCGTTCTATGGCGCGCTCTACGCCGGCTGCGTGCCGGTGCCGCTCTATCCGCCGGCGCGGCCGGCGCAACTGGAAGAGCACCTGCGTCGCATCGCCGGCATCCTCGCCAATGCCGGCGCGCTCTGGTTGGTCGCCGATCCCCGCGCGCGCGCCTTCGCCCAGGCGCTGTCCGGCAAGTGTCCGACGCTGGCCGGCATCGTCACCGTCGCCGAGCTGACCACTCCCCCCGTAGCGGCACCGCTGCCCGCCTTGGTCGCCGGCGACCTCGCCTTCATCCAGTACACCTCGGGCAGCACCGGCGACCCGAAGGGCGTCGCGCTCACCCACGCCAACCTGCTCACCAATATCCGTGCCATGCGGCAGGCGGCGCGGGCGACGCCTGCCGACGTGTTCGTCTCCTGGCTGCCGCTGTACCACGACATGGGGCTGATCGGCGCCGGCATCGGCAGCATGGTCGTCGGATTCCCGCTGGTGCTGATGTCGCCGCTCGCCTTCCTCGCCCGCCCGGTGCGCTGGCTGGAGGCGATTTCCCGGCATCGCGGCACGCTCTCGGCGGCGCCCAACTTCGCCTACGAGATCTGCGCGAACAAGCTCACGGACGGCGAGCTCGCGGGGATCGACCTGTCCTGCTGGCGCATGGCCTGCAACGGTGCCGAGGCCGTCAGTCCGGTCACGCTGGAACGCTTCGCCGCGCGCCTGGCGCCGGTTGGGCTACGCCGCGAGGCGCTGGCGCCCGTCTATGGCCTGGCCGAATGTTCGGTGGGGCTGGCCTTTCCGCCGCCCGGGCGCGGCCCGCGCATCGACCGGGTGGCGCGCCGCGCGCTCGCGGACGAGGGCCTGGCGCAGCCGGTCGGGGACGACCAGCCCGACGCCCAGGCCGTGCCCGGCTGCGGCCACGCCCTGCCCGGCCATGGGATACGCATCGTCGATGCGGCGGGGCGCGAACTCCCCGAGCGGCGCGTCGGCCGCATCCAGTTCCGCGGGCCGTCGGCCACCGCCGGCTATTTCGAGAATCCCGTCGCCACGGCGAAGCTGTTCGACGGCGACTGGCTCAACACCGGCGATCTGGGCTACCTCGCCGACGGCGAACTCTTCGTCACCGGCCGCGAGAAGGACATCATCATCCGCGGCGGCCACAACATCCATCCGCAGGAGCTGGAGGAGGCCGTCGGGCGCGTCAGTGGCGTGCGCGCCGGCAACGTCGTCGTGTTTCCCGCCACCGATCCGGGCGCCGGTACCGAACGGCTGGTGGTGCTGGCCGAAGCGCGGACCATGGACGCGGACGCGCAACAACGCATCCGTGCGGAGGTCGAGCGGCTCGCCGTCGATCTCACCGGCCTGCCGGCAGACGACGTCGTGCTCGCGCCGCCCGGCACGGTCCTGAAAACCTCCAGCGGCAAGCTGCGCCGCGCCGCCTGCCGGACGGCCTATGAGCGCGGCGAGCTGTTGCACCGCCCGCGCTCTCCCCGGCTGCAGGCGCTCAGGCTGCTGCTCGACGCCGCGCGCGCCCGCCTGCGCGCCGCGCTGCGGGGGGCTGCGGGCGGGCTGTGGGGCCTCTGGGCCTGGACGGTCTTCGCGCTGCTGGCGCCGCCGTTCTGGCTGCTGATCGCTCTGGCCCCGACGCTGGCCTTGCGCCGCGCGGCGGCCCGCGCCGGGGCACGCCTGGCACTGGCGGCAGGCGGCATCCTGCCGCGCGTGACGGGGCTTGAAAATCTGCCGGACGGCGGCCCCGCGGTCGTCGTGGTCAATCACGCCAGCTATCTCGACGGCATGGCGCTCACTGCCGCGCTGCCCGCCCGCTTCGCCTATGTCGCCAAGCAGGAACTGCTCGACCATCCACTGTCGGCGACGCCGCTGAAGCGTCTCGACTCGGCTTTCGTCGAACGATTCGAGACCGTCCGCGGCGTGGAAGATACCCAGTCCCTGGAGGCGCGCGTGTGCGCGGGCGATTCCCTGATCTTCTTCGCCGAGGGCACCTTCCGCGACGCGCCAGGACTCCTGCCTTTCCGCATGGGCGCCTTCCTCGCGGCCGCGCGCGCCGGGGTTCCCGTTGTGCCGGTCACCCTCAGCGGAACCCGTGCCCTGCTCCCCGGCCGGCGTCGCTGGCCGCGCCACGGCCCGCTGGCCGTGACGATCCATGCGCCGCTCGTCCCCGCCGGGACGGACTGGCACGCGGCACTCGCGCTGCGCGATGCGGCGCGGGCGGCCATCCTCGCGCAACTGGGCGAACCGGACGCCGGGTAATGATGCGCGCATCGCAAGGAAAGGAGACACGCTCGTCATGACGTTCAAACGCGCCCCGGCCGCCCTCCCGGCGATCCTGGCCGCATTGGCGGCGTGCCTCGGTCTAGCCCTCCTGAGCCTCGCTGCGACCCAAAGCGTCGCGGCCGGCTTCGACCGCGCCCTGCTGGCGTTCTTCGCCGCCCGGCGCGGCCCGCAGGCCGATGCGTTCTTCCTGGCCGTGACCTGGCTCGGTTCCAGCTTCGTGTTGATGCCGGCGGCGATCACGGTCGTCGCGGCGCTGGCCGCCCGGGGGCGTTGGGCTGCGGCCGGCCTCGCGGGCCTCACGTATTTCGGCGCTTCGCTCACCACCTGGCTGCTCAAGCTGTCCATCGGCCGCGAACGGCCGGCGCTGTTTCCATCCTTGCCGGACGTCGCTCCGACGGACTGGTCGTTTCCCAGCGGCCATGCCACCCACGCCGCCGCCTTCGCCCTGGCGGCGTGGCTACTCTTGCACGAACGCCGGTCGCGCTGGCGCTGGCCCGCCTTCGTCGCGCTCGGCGGACTGGCCCTGCTGGTCGGGGCTTCCCGCCTGCACCTGCAGGTTCACTGGCCCACCGACGTGCTCGCCGGCTTGCTGGTGGCGGGATTCTGGGCCGGGGTGGCGCTGATCGTGACGCACCGCGGCGTAGCGCCGAAGGAGGGGACATAAGAAACGAATTCCTCGGTACCGGCGAGCCGGGCTAGCGCCCGATCCGGAAGCTGCGCGTCATCGCGTCCGGGCTGCGCTACGCGGTGCTGCACGATTTCAGCGTCATTTCCAGGGGTCAGGCAAACCGAGGCGACCCTTTCAGCTCGGGCTGAGGGTCGGTTACGGTGATTCGGTGAGCATCGTACGAACCAGGGGTGACATCGACCTGGTACGTCTTCCGGCGCGGGGGAACCCAGTTGTGTGCGTCAAGTTGTGCAAAAGGGTTGATCAGGTATTCGGTTGATTCCGGGTTGCCGTGGTCGGCGCGCAGGGCGTAGCCCGGAGCGCCGACCACGGCGGCGGCCGTCAGGCGGCCAGTCTCAACTGCTCCTTCTTTTGCTCGGCCAGCAGGGCCATGTTCAGGTAACGGTTGTCTTCGAGCCACGTCTCGTGGGTTTCGACGCACAGCGCCCGAATCAGCCGCAGGCACGACTCAGTGTTCGGGAAGATCCTCACCACGCGCGTGCGCCGCTTGATCTCCTCGTTGAGGCGCTCGAGCATGTTGGTGCTCTTCAAGTGCTTGTGGTGCGCCCGGGGCAGCCGGTAGAAGCTCAAGGTCTCGCCGATGTTGCTCTCGACCCAGTCGACGAGTTTCGGGTACTTGCCCTGCCACTTGGTGATCCATGCCGCCAGGTCGCGGTTGGCTTCCTGCAAGTCGCGCCGGTCGTAGATCCAGCGCAGCTCCTGCAGACAGTCGTCGTCGGCCTTCCTGGGCAGGTAGTCGAGCGCGTTGCGCAGGAAATGCACATAGCAGCGCTGCCAGGCCGCTTCGCACAACACCTCGCTGATCGCCTTCTTCAGGCCCGCGTGGTCGTCCGAGACCACGAACTCCACGCCGGTGAGCCCACGCTCCTTGAGCCGCAGCAGGAAGTCCTTCCAGCTGCTCTGACTCTCCCGGTTGGCCGTCTCGACCGCCAGCACTTGGCGCTGCCCCTCCCAGTTGATGCCAATGGCGATCTGCACCGCCATCGAGCGGATCACCCCATCCTCGCGCACCTTCTCGTAGCGCGCATCCAGAATGACGTACGGATACGCCTCTTCCAGTTGCCGGCTGGCAAAGCGCTCGAGCGCCTCGTCCAGGCTCTTGTTGATCGCCGAGATGGCCGAGGCGGAGAAGCTGTGCCCGCACAACTCTTCGGTGATCGCCTTGACCTTGCGGGTCGAGACACCCTGCACGTACATCTCGGCTAATGCCGCCACCAGCGCCTTCTCGCTGCGCGCGTAGCGCTCGAAGAGCGCCGTCGAGAATTCGCCGCTGCGGTCGCGCGGAATCCGCAGTTCCAGCTTACCGATCCGCGTCACCAGCCCCCGGTGGTAGTAGCCCGCTCGGTAACCGCTGCGCGTCTCGCTGCGCTCGCTCGGTGCCGCACCGAGAAACTCCGTCATCTCGGCTTCGAGCACTTCCTGCAGCGCTTCCTTCATCAGCGACTTCATCAGGTCACGGTCGCCAGATACCAGCTCTTTCGCCGACAACGACACCGTATTACTCTTGCTCGTGGTCATGGTTTGCCCTCCTCAGGGGTCAAGGTCGATCTGCACAATCAACCTCTTACCATGACCACCCCTCTCTGCAAGCCCCTCCGGGCTTTTGCACACTGTTCAGAACACTACCGAACCTTCGTCCAGGCTGGCAGAGGGAGAACTCTGGAGGCAGGAGCGGTGACTCATACGGCGGAGTGCGTGCCAGCCTGCGGTCGC